>JACOZV010000007.1 GCA_016181175.1 Candidatus Yanofskybacteria bacterium | reverse complement strand
CATGCACTACTACTTAACTTTTAAACAACATGATTTCAGGATTAAACCCGCTAATAGCGGCAATTTCGGCGTTACTTCCAGGACTGGTCATCGGTTATCTCATCAGGCATTTAGTCGCCAGTAGAAAAGTTACTCTTGCTGAGTCAAAAGCAGAGACAACTCTCTCGGATTCTAAAGCAAAAGCACAAGAAATAATTCTTGAAGCCAAGAATAATGCTTTTAAGGTTCTTGAAGAGGCAAAAAAGGAAGAAAAAGAGAGAAATTCACAGCTTTCGAGGATAGAAAATATTTTGACCAAAAAAGAAAACGAACTTGAGCAAAAAGGAAAAGAACTTTCCTCTGAAAAAGAAGCTCTTAAACACAAAGCGGTTGAACTAACGGCGCTTAAAAGCGAACTTGAGCAGTCCAGGGAAAAACAGCTTAAAGAGTTGGAGAGAATATCGGGATTGGACAGGGAAAAAGCCAAGATCGAATTGATTACCAAAACCGAGGAAGAATACAAAGATGATTTGTACAAAAGAATGAGAAAACTCGAGACCGAGAACAAAGAAGAGCTTGATAAAAAGGCCCGGGAAATAGTTACTACAGCAATTCAAAGATATGCCGCTTCTCAAATCGCGGATGCAATGACGACGGTGGTCAGCCTTCCTTCAGACGAAGTAAAGGGTAAAATTATTGGTAAAGAAGGGAGAAATATCAAAGCAATAGAAAGATTGACCGGAGTTGATATTATTATCGACGATACCCCTGAAGCACTTGTTGTCTCCGGGTTTGATCCGGTCAGACGCCAGATCGCTAAACTTGCTATTGATAAATTGATAGCTGATGGCAGAATACACCCGGCTAAGATAGAGGAGATGGTAGAGAAGGCCAAGAACGAGATAAATGAAAAAATAAAAGAAGCGGGGGAGGCGGCACTTTTTGAAACGGGAGTAGGTCCGGTAGACCCTAAGCTCACATATTTACTAGGCCGGCTGGCATTCAGAACAAGTTTTGGGCAGAATGTCCTGCTTCACTCTGTTGAGATGACTCATATTGCCGGAATGCTCGCAGCCGAATTGGCTTTCAAAATTCGGAGTTGACCCGAAGGTTATCTTGGCAATGGAAGCTCATCACGATGAATACCCCTATGCCATATTGGAAGCCCGTATAGTCACGGCTGCTGATGCAATTTCGGGAGCAAGACCGGGAGCCAGAAAAGATACCGTTGAGATTTACCTGAAACGGCTTGAGGACTTGGAAAGAATTGCCGGTTCATTTGACGGTGTTGAAAAGTCATACGCTATTCAGGCCGGAAGGGAGTTGAGGATATTTGTTACACCAACTAAAATTGATGATTTGAGCGCACTTAAAATGGCAAAAGATATAGCTAAAAAAATAGAAGAAGAAATGAAGTATCCGGGAGAGATAAGAGTTAATGTTATACGCGAAACACGCGCGATAGAATATGCAAGATAGCTCACACAACCTCTATGCATGCTACGGAGCTAATTTCAGAAATACAATGGGGGTCTTTGTATACAAAGACCCCCATTGGCAGGCTCCCTCCGCCAGTTGTTTTGGTAACTGCTGATG
>JACOZV010000006.1 GCA_016181175.1 Candidatus Yanofskybacteria bacterium | reverse complement strand
TTAAAAAGAATATTATTTATGTCGGAGGCGAGAAGGATCTTTATTCTAAAAAACTTAAAGTTTCAAACATAAGCTGGGTAAACGAAAAGCCAAAGCTCCCGACTCAACTGGATGTCCGTCTGCGCTACCGAGCCGGATTAAAAAAAGCCACCCTAAAAAAGAACGGCATACTCGAATTAAAGACTCCAGAAAGAGCCATAACCTCGGGCCAGTCGGCGGTATTTTACCGAAAAGGGGAGTTGCTTGGCGGAGGAGTTATTATTTGATAGAATTGCTTTATGAACAAAGAAACACCGCCGGTATTAGACGATAATCTTAATGACGAAATGATGAATATTGTTGAAAAAGAACGGAAAGATGTTCGTCGTGAAAAATTTGATTTGAGTTCAACCAGAGTAGTTTTAGACAAACTATTGAGCGATGGTCTTATCAAGCCAGACGATAAATTATCGGATGTGATGGCGGTCATCGAAAAAGAGTTTAAAAGGATTGAAGATATATAGTTTACTGAATAATTTTTAGCAAACTATCCCCGGTCATTTCGACAGGTTTTTCTATCCCCATTAGTTCAAGAACTGTGGGTGCTATATCTGCCAAAAGGCCCGCTGCTTTAACCATGGCGGCTTCTATTTCATCATCTCGTCTTGTTCTCTCAAATTGTTTATCTACCAGATAAAACGGCACCGGATTGTCGTTATGTTTGGTTTCGCTTTCGCCAGACGATTTATATGTTAATGATTCTGCGTTGCCATGGTCGGCCGTCACTATCATGACTCCGCCTTTTTCTAATACTGCCGATTTTATTTTACCTACCGCTTCATCTACGGCTTGAATTCCTTTTACAGCAACCTCAAGGTTCCCAAAATGGGACAGAGTATCGCCGTTTGCAAAGTTAACTACAAAGAGATCATATCTATCCAGTTCAGATAAAACCCTTTCGGCTATATCACCGGCTTTCATTTCCGGATTTTCAGAAGGATTTTTTATAGATTCGGATAAAAAGTCCGTTTCGCCGTCAAAGGGCACATTTTTCAGGCAATTAAAAAAGTAGGTTACATGAGCATATTTTTCCGTCTCGGCGATATGGTATTGTTTTTTATTATTTTTACTTAATACTTCGGCAAGTCCGTTTTTTATCTCGGGAATAGGGAAGACAACATGAAGATTAGGACTCTCAACATATTGGGTTAGGGAAACAACAAAAAGATTATTTAATTCTTTTCTCTCGAATATATTGAATTCTTTATCTACAAAAGTTTCGGCGAGTTGTCTCATGCTGTCTTCTCTGAAATTAAAAAATAGCGGGATTTTAGAATCGTTTAATCCTTGGGAATAGAAATTTTCGAGTTTTTGATAAATATCTTGTGTTTTTTCTCCGGCGCCGGCTGTTAAAAGTTCATATGCCATCTTGGTTAAATCCCAATTCTTACCTCTATCCATAGCAAAATCTCGACCTATAATAGTGGCTATCTTGCCTATACCTTTTTGAGACAAGTAGTCGTTCACTTTTTTTATAAGAGCCGGGGCTTCCTTGAGGCCGGAATCCTTCCCATCAGTAAAAAGGTGAATTTTTAAATTTATAATGTTATTTCTCTTAGCCAGGTCTATAAGTGCGAAAAGGTAGGCGAGATAGGCGTGAACAGAACCTGAAGTAAGGAGTCCGGCCAAATGAAAAGTTGAGTTATTTTCGTGGACATGGGTGACGGCTTTAACCAAAACTTCATTGGAAAAAAAACTGCCGTCATCTATGGCCTTGTTTATTCTTGAAAGGTACTGGAAAACAACTCTACCCGCACCGATTGTAAGGTGTCCCACCTCGCTGTTCCCTGATTCTCCCCAAGTCATGCCTGCAGCTTTTCCGGAGGCCTGAAGAAGTAAAGAAGGATAATTCTGCTGAATGGAATCAATGTTGGGCGTTTTCGCGTTCAAAATAGCATTGCCAAGTTTTTGTTTGGAATATCCCCATCCGTCAAGAATTGTAAGAACCACAGGTTGCATAAAATTAGTATACCAAAAATTTATCAAACTGCGAGTTTCGCCACCAAACCAACCACTCCCAAGACTACCATTCGAACGCCCAGCGAGCGTTCTCATTGCGTTCCTCCTTCGCTCTCTCGCTTCGCTCGAACCGTGCCCGCTTCAGTCGGAAAAGCGCGCTTTAGGAGCAGTTGCTTTGGTTTCTAATACGAGAGCGACATCTTATTCTAAATCAGAACGTTCGGAAGCCGACGGGCTGAGATAGAGCAAAAACCCAGCAGAGTTTTATGTGGTCTGATTTGGGATAAGGTGGAGCGGGGTTTGCATAAAAACAAGATGTTTGGTATAATTTGCGTGTTAGTTATTAATTTTAATCTTTAGTTCTGTAGCGGAAAAGTTTCACAAATAGTGAGCATGCACTACTACTTAACTTTTAAACAACATGATTTCAGGATTAAACCCGCTAATAGCGGCAATTTCGGCGTTACTTCCAGGACTGGTCATCGGTTATC
>JACOZV010000005.1 GCA_016181175.1 Candidatus Yanofskybacteria bacterium | reverse complement strand
CTCTATAACTAAGACCCCCAAGGACAGTCCACTAATTATCCGATCTCTTACGGCAAAGTTAAAAGCACGAATGCTCTCCTCATCTGAATATTCAGAAACTAAAAGGCCGTCGTTTTTGAGTATGTTTTGAGCTAAAGTAAAGTTAGTTTTGGGTCCGATATTTTTATCGCCGACTCCGCCTCCGAGGACAGCTATGGTTTTACCCCCGCAATCTAATGTCGTTTGGTGCGCTATTGCGTCTATTCCTAAGGCCAAACCGCTCACGACGGTAAATCCGTTATTGGCAAGGTCTCTGACTATCTGTTGGGCGGTTTCTTTTCCATAACTTGTTAGTTTTCGAGTTCCTACAACAGCAAAACAGCTGCTGTTCAACAGAGAAATGTTCCCCCGACAGTAAAGTTGCTTGGGGGGATCATGTATTTGGGACAAGAGCTTAGGAAAACTTTCTTTGCCAAGCTTAACTTGTGTGATGGGCCAACTCATTAATATTCAGATTAGGCGAGTTTGAGTAATCGGTCAAATAATGTTAATTTATATTTAATTATTAGAACGTAGCTGGCTTGTCCAAATTCAAGGCAAAAGCGAGCATTGCGACGAGCCATAGTAAACTATGGTGAGAAGTAAGCGGAGCTTTTAACGAAGAAGTTGGACAAGAGCGTACTTGCCGTAGTCCGCCAGTTGGCGGAAGGCGAGAGCGGCCAGCAAGTTATATATGTATTTATCTGTAATTATTCCCGCATACAACGAGGAAAAGCATATTAGAAAAACCGTCGAATCTATCCACCAATATCTTTCGGGCAAGAATATAGAGTACGAGATATTAGTTGTTACCGACGGTTCAAAGGACAAAACCAATGATATTGTCCGCTCAATGACTGCTGCAATTCCCACTCTTCAACTATTGGATTACGACCGGAACAGAGGAAAAGGGTTTGCTGTCCGTGAAGGTATGCTTAAGGCAAGAGGCCAATACCGGCTTTTTACAGATGCCGATAATGCAACAACCATCGATCACATAGAAAAAATGCTGCCTTTTTTTGGTCAGGGCTATGGCGTAGTTATTGCCTCGATCGCTGCTAAAGGAAGCGTTGTGGCCAGCGGTTCAGAGCCGATCTGGAGAAGAGTATTCGGGACGTTGGGCAATCTTTTCATACAATTAATGGCCGTACCGGGTATTAGCGACACGCAGAGGGGATTTAAAATAACTACTGCCGAAGCAGCCAATAAGATTTTCTCTAAAGCAACCATTGATCGCTGGGGTTTTGATGTTGAGATGCTGGCTTTAGCCAGAAAATTCGGATACAAAATAAAAGAAGTTCCTATTTTTTGGAAGAACGATCCCAGCTCGCATGTTAAATTAAACGCCTACTTTCAGGTTTTGACGGAAACGGTTAAAATAAGATGGAACTTAATGACGGGAAAATACAATGCTTAACGAGTTTCGACAAGATATTGTTTCAGGAGATTGGGTTTTGTTTGCCACGGAAAGGGCTGGTCGTCCCCACCAGCAACTAAATGGCAATAATCTGGAATTTATATCAAAAGACGCTTGCCCCTTTGAAGATCTAGTAGGCTCGGGAAACGAGCCGGTTTGGTTTTATCCAAACCGGAAGTCATGGACTATTGCTGTGATAAAAAATAAATTTCCGGCAGTAAAACCGGGAATTTGCAGTCCCGAGAGTTCTGTGGGCCCTTTTAAAATTCACTCGGCTGTTGGAGACCATGACTTGTTCATATACAAAGACCATGACAGGCATATGACAGATTTTTCTCAGAAAGAAATGATAGATGTTGTGAGGGCATACAAAAGGAGATATAGAGAAATTATGAATACCAGCGACTGTGTCCGCTATGTTCTTATTTTTCATAATATTGGTCCTGATTCCGGAGCCAGTATTTACCATCCTCATAGCCAAATAATGTCACTTCCCATATTGCCTCCGGATGTGGCAAGAAGCATCGGAGGCTCACATGATTTTTTTAAAAAACACGGAAAGAGTGTGGCATTTTGTCCCTTTGTATCCAAAAATCCATATGAAGTTAGAATATTTATGAAAAATGGCCAGCCTCATTTTGAAGAGTTGTCGGATGATTTTGACGATGAGCTGGCTGATGTGCTCCTTGCTTCTTTGAAAAAAATAAAAAAAGCATTAAATAGTCCAAGTTTAAGTTTTTTTATCCATACGGCGTCTAGAGAATCATCGCACGACCATGATTATTACAGCTGGCATATTGAAATACTGCCCAGATTCAGCAAGTTAGGAGGATTTGAGTTGGGAACTGATATAGAGATCAACGCCATTGACCCAGATGAGGCGGCGCAGTTATTAAGAGAAACGACTATTTAAAATGATTGAATTAGTTTCTTATATAAGTGAGTGGGCACTTGTGATTATTAGAAAAACCGGTTATGCCGGAATTTTTCTTTTGTCGGCCCTTGAAAGTGCTGCTATACCGATACCATCAGAGGTGGTTGTTCCATTTTCAGGATTCTTGGCCGCGTTGGGGGGACTTAATATTTGGCTCATCATTCTAACGGCCACGTTAGCCAACTTGGCCGGTTCAATAATTTTATTTTGGATAGGCAGGTCAGGCGGGAGGTGGATATTAGAGCGTTTTGGCAAATATGTTTTCATACACAGAC
>JACOZV010000004.1 GCA_016181175.1 Candidatus Yanofskybacteria bacterium | reverse complement strand
CTCGCCCCGCCTTCGGCGGGTCTCGGCGACCAAATCGTACGGATTTTTCGGGGCAAAAAGAAATTCCCGATTCCGTTAGAAGCAGAAAAGAAAAATTTTAATAATTAACTAAACAAAACTATGAAATACATCATCTACGCGAGGAAAAGTACTGAAGAAGATGACCGTCAAGTATTAAGTATTGAAGCTCAACTCGTTGAGCTCAAAGAATTTGCCGCCAAAGAAAAACTTGAAATTGTCGCCTCTTTCCAAGAGGCCAAAACCGCAAAAGAACCCGGGCGAATTAAATTCGCAGAAATGTTGTCATTTTTGGAACAGGGAAAAGCAGACGGGATTATTTCGTGGCACCCAGATCGTCTTGCAAGAAATTCGGTCGATGGGGGGAAGATAATCCACTTCGTTGATCGCGGCTTGATTCGTTCCCTCAAATTTCCCTGCTTCTGGTTTGAACCGACACCACAAGGATTATTTATGCTGAACATTGCTTTTGGACAGAGTAAATACTTTGTGGATAATTTGCGAGAGAACGTAAAAAGGGGTTTACGACAAAAGATACGAAATGGAGTATGGCCAAGTTGGGCTCCGGTGGGCTATCTCAATAACCCCAAATCGCGCGGTATTGATCTTGATACCGAAAAAGCTCTTCTAGTAAAGAAAATCTTTGAAATGTATGCCACTGGAGCATATCCTCTCATTGCTCTCGCAAATTGGTGTGAGAAAAAGAAGTTGCTCACGAATGCCGGAAACAAAATATCATTGAGCAATGTTCAGCATATTCTCCAAAATCCTTTTTACATCGGGCTTATGCGATACAAAGGAGAAATTTTTGAGGGAACACACGAGCCGTTAACCTCAAAGAAACTTTTTGATCAATGTCAGGAAGTGATGACGAAACGCGGAAAAGTGAGACCGGACAGGAAACATAACTTTCCTTTTCTTGGCCTTATGAAGTGCGCCTCGTGCGGCTGCTCGATAACTGCTCAATATGCAAAAGGTAATGGCGGTATTTACACTTACTATCGCTGTACAAAAAAGCGAGGCGCGTGCCAAGAAAAATATCTTGATGAAAGTCAGTTAGTGGAACAAATCAAAAACTTCCTTCAAAAAGTTTCTTTGTCGAGCCAAGATACCGAAAAGGTTTTGGCGGCGTTAGACACGGAAGAAAAACAGGCAAAGGAACAAGCGATGGGTGAGGTGGTAAATCTTAAAATGCAATTATGGCAAGTTGAAACGAGGCTCCAAAAATTGCTTGACGCATATCTTGACGACGCGCTTACACAAAAAGAATACGCCGCTAAAAAAGATACCCTCATTTGCCAAAAGGTCGAGTTAAACGAGAAAATCACCGACTTTGAGCAAAAAGGTTTGTATTGGCTCGAACCGGCTCGTGAGTTCGTTAAATCCTTGAATCAAGCCACTAATTTACTTGAATCAGAAAATCTTTCCGAAATGGCAACATTTCTGAAAAACCGGAATCGGGAATTTCTTTTTGCCCCGAAAAATCCGTACGATTTGGTCGCCGAGACCCGCCGAAGGCGGGGCGAGGCATTGACTTTTCCAACGTGGTGCCGCTGGTCGGAGTCGAACCGACATGCCTTACGGCACACGATTTTGAGTCGTGCGTGTCTGCCAATTCCACCACAGCGGCTTTTAATTTCTCGGCCATTCCTCGTCAAAAAACTGTTTACTGTGGTGGCCGGGGCAACTTTTTGTTGTCCGTGAAAAACTGCGCTTGCCCGTTTTTCACCCACAGCGGCTACTTTTAAAAGATACCAAACTTTTTGCACTTTTTCAATTAAAAGAATAAAATATAAATATCTATGGCAAGAGTTATTGGAATTATCAACGCTAAGGGTGGAGTTGGAAAAACAACGACTGCCAACAATCTTGGAGCTTACTTAGCATCGCTAGGCAAGTATGTTTTGTTGGTGGACCTTGATCCGCAGGCGAATGCAACATCGGGACTCGGAGTGCATCTCGGTGAAGACCACGTTAATCTTTATCATACACTGGTTGACAATCAAGAGCCGGGAGCAATCATAAGAAAAACGTCGCTTTTTGGTTTTGACATTTTGCCGTCAGCTCCAAGTCTTGCCGGTGCCACGGTTGAGCTGGTTGATATGGAAGAGCGGGAGTTTAAATTAAAAAATTCGCTTAATAAAATTCGCACCAATTACGATTACATTCTCATAGACAGTCCGCCATCCCTGGGTCTTCTTACAATCAATGGTTTGGCAGCTGCAGAACAGGTAATAGTACCGGTGCAGTGCGAATACTATGCCCTTGAGGGACTGACGCAACTTTTCAAAACAATTGATATGGTCAGGACATCGCTCAACCCGCAGTTGAAGATTCTTGGCGTATTGCTTACAATGTATGATAAGAGGAATAAGTTGGCTAATGAGATTGTTGCCGAAGTTAAAAAGAATTTTCCCGGCCATGTTTTTGAAACGATAATTCCGCGTTCCGTATCATTGGCTGAAGCGCCTGGATTCGGCAAAACCATTCTGCAATTTGATGAAAATTCCAAGGGCGCGCAAGCATATAAAGAGTTAGCCGAGGAAATTATTAATATAGGATGAATCCCGAACGAGACAGCCTTTGCTAATAACAAGGAAAGGTTACAATAGTTATCTAATCGGGATTAATAAACTAATTTATCGATAGGCACGGAAATGATTTACTTGTGTAAATCATTTCCTGTCTCGTACGGGATGAAAAAACTATTCGGTTTGGGTCGCGGCCTTGAGTCGCTGATACCGGCCAAGACAAATAAGATTACGCCAAAGATTCAGGACAACGTTTTTTATATTGAGATAAACAAGATCAGGCCTAATTCCAATCAGCCGAGGCATGACTTTGATAAAGACGGACTCAAAGAGCTAGCGGCGTCAATAAAAAAATACGGTATATTACAGCCTTTACTGGTGTCTAAAATGGAACACGAAACAGATAGGGGATTGGACGTGACTTATGAGATTGTTGCCGGTGAACGGCGTTGGCGTGCGGCTAAGATAGCCGGTTTACCTCATGTTCCGGCCATTGTTAAGGATAATTTTGATGAAGGCCGTCTTAAGCTGGAGGTTGCTTTGGTTGAAAATATTCAGCGTGAGGATCTCAATCCACTTGAAGAATCGGAAGCATATTCCCGTCTGGCAAGCGAATTTAAACTTACGCAAAAAGAAATTGCCGATAAGGTTGGCAAGAGCCGTGAGGTGGTGGCGAATGCCATGCGGCTGCTTGGTCTGCCTGCTGATATCAAATTGGCCTTACGTGCAGGTAAGATAAGCCGCACTCATGCGCGCACTCTGCTTTCGTTCAAGGATGAGAAAAAACAGCGCGAAATGTATAAACGTATTCTTACTGGCAATTTTGCGGTACGCGATTTGGAAAACGTCGCCAAAGAACATAATTCCAACAGTCAACAAACGGTTTCCGGTCCTAAATTTGAAGAACTCCAACAAAACCTTTCAAAAAATCTTGGTGCGGCGGTTTTTATCAGAACTGGTGCCAGTGGAGGCAACATAGTAATCAAATTCTCGACTCTCGAAGAGTTAAATAAAATTGCAAAGACGATACTGGATTAGATTTTGTTTCTCGCGAACACGAATCCGATTACTTTTTTTGCGCCCGCGCCCTTGAGGGCGCGGGCGCAATCGTCAAGCGTCGAACCGGTCGTTGAAATATCATCAATAAGCAAAATGGTTTTGCCTTTTATGTCAGGCGACCCTACACGCGCAGGTGCATATTGAAAAATATTTTTCATATTTTTTATACGAGAATTACGATCCGGCATTTCAATTTGCGGTTTATTCGCTCGGACTCGTTTGAGTTCGTTCGTGACCAAGGGCCATTCGAAATTATCGGCGATTTTCACAGCTATCAATTCTGACTGGTTGAATCCACGCCAGTTTAATCGTTCGCGATGGAGCGGTACCGGCACAACAACGGTTCCTGTTTCAATGCCCAGCTTTTTTATCAGGCTGTTTTGCATGTATTTAACCATAAAACCAGCAATGTCACCGGCAAGCATTGCGATAAATCTGTATTTCATCATTTTCAAACTTTTTTCTGCAAGCGGGTTTTCGTATGAAGTTGAGACTAGTAGCCTATCCAGAAAGTGATCTTTAATACAAAATTGGCAGGTTTTGCCATTTTTTACGGGCGATCTGCAAAAAGCACAGGCAAAGTCATTTTTAAATTTGATCGCGGCTTGGCAATGTTGGCAAAGATATGAAAGCTTATTTTCCCGCAACAAAACATTACAACCCAAACAGTGCCGCGGGAAAAAGATATCAAGAAGCCAGTTCTTTAATGTGGTCATGTGTATAAGATTTATCAAGCTAGTGGTATAATGACAATAGACGTATGAATTTTTTCGGTTTCAAAGCAAAATCAAAACTCGGCATAGACATCGGGACGGCTTCAATTAAGATTGTGGAACTGTCAAAAGAATCCGGCCGTTTTAAGCTTGAAAATTATGGCCTTTTCGAACTGGAATCCATCGAGGAGACGCTAAACGCTTCTGGCAGACAAGTATCCAGGACTGCTCATTTATCGGATCAGGATTTAGCATGGGGGATACGCGAGGTTATAAAACGTTCCGGAATCAAATCCCGTGAGGCGGTGGCATCCATACCGACCTTTTCTACTTTTTCTACTATTATTTCCATGCCTTATCTTTCAGAAAAAGACATGGCCAAAACGATTCCTTTTGAGGCGCGCAAGTACATACCTCTACCGCTTGATGAAGTGGTGCTGGATTGGTCAATCATTAACATAGCGACCAAAAATCAGCAGCAGCAGATCAATAACCAGCAAGCTACCCCCAAAACGCCCACAGTTGAGGTTTTTCTTGTTGCCGTGCATAAGCAAGAAACGGAACGTTATAAAAATATTACGAAATCAGCCGGACTGAATTTGCGCGCTCTTGAGTTGGAGAATTCCGCTTTGATAAGGGCGCTTTTGGGAAACGATCTTAGTCCGGTCGCGATAGTAAATATTGGCGGACGGAGCACCTCAATTCTTATTGTTGATAATGGGTACGAAAGAATTAGCCACAACTATGAGATTGGAGGATTTGAGATAACCAAATCCATATCCAAATCTTTGAATGTGAATCTAAAGAGAGCAGAGGAGTTGAAACGAAGTTTCGGTATCAAAGACGTTGATAATAACGTAATTCAGGAAGCTATGAGTTCGCTGATTGACATGATGGCTTTTGAAACCAAAAAAACCATACATAGTTACGAGGAACTTAAAAATACTAAGGTTACCAAAATAATTCTGGTCGGTGGTTTGGCTAATATGCCCAATTTTGCGGATTACTTTGGGGCCAAATTAGGTTTGCCACTAGCCGTTGGCAATCCCTTGGCCCGTTTAATCACGCCACCGGGGTTAGACAAAATTCGTTCTGAACTTAATCCCACTTTTTCTATAGCTATCGGACTAGCAATGAGGGAAATATAATTTTTAATAAAATATTTTAATTTTGTAAATGTGGTTAGTTGTGAATAAGCATTCAGACATCATGTAGTATAATGAGTATAGGTTAATGTCAGACATAGGAGGGTTACAACTTCTTCCTGAAACAAGGAAAAAGATAGAAATTAAATTGCCGGGTCAAAATAGAATCCTTGTTTTGAGTTTTATCGTTTTAGCGCTGTTTCTGGGTATTTATTTTGGCTTAGTGTTCTATAAGCAGTCATTACTTTCTACGTTGTCATCAATTGATAAACAGTTGTCTGATTTTGAAAAGTCCAGAGACAAGCATACAGAGACCAAGCTTTTGGATTTAAATCAACAGTTGGCCGTAGTAAATCCCCTGATAGGTTCACACCTTTTGTTGTCGGAGGCTTTTACTAAAATTCAGAGTTTGGTACAGCCGCAGGTCCAGTTTAAATCAATAAATGTTGACGTTTTGGGCAAGAAGATCTTAATTACCGCTCTTGCCGCAAATTATACTACCATTGCAAGGCAAATTGCTTCTTTTTACACGATTGATTCCGTGACCGACATAATTTTAAACAAAGTTCAAAGCCAACCCACGGGACAAGTAGAATTAACTATGCAATTATTTTTTAAACCCGACGGATTGACGGTTAAAGTTAACCCAAAATAGTTTAATGGAAAAAAATACGCTAGCCGCAATTATCTTTTCCTTGGGATTACTTTTGCTTTTTGTTTTGGTCATGCCCCAATACGACGCAATCAAAGTTACCAAAGAAGCGGTTAATTCCAGGAAGGTCGTGTTAAAAGAAACAGCGTTTGTTTTTGAAAAAATTCAGGAACTAAATCGTCAAGCCCAGTCCAGACAAGCGGATATTAACAAAATCAAGGTTTTTATACCGGAAAAGAAGCAAATTGATGAAGTAGTATCCAGTATTCAGAAGATAACTGAACAATCGGGGTTGCAGTTGTCAGTTTTGACTACCGCGGCAGTGCCGGTTACCAGTGAAATAGGATATAAGAAAATTTTAATTGGAGCTGATTTGGTTGGGGCGTATCCCTCTTTTGTTAACTTTCTAAAACTTCTGGAACAGAGTCTCCGGCTTTATGACATCTTTGAGATTACCGGAGCGGCCTCTACCACATCGCCAGGCAATGTTAACTTTACAATTAAAATGAACGCGTACTATCTGAAATAGTAAGGGATTGGTATCAAGTATTATGTATTATGGGGGGCATCCCAAATTTCCCTTAATACTCAATACTAACCCCTTTATACTTTTTATGATTACTCCAACCAAAAATACAACAAGCCCGGTAATTTTATTTGCGATTATCATACTCGGTTTAATTGTGGGTTATTTTTATTATAACCAAACATCACAAGATCAATCCGTTTCGGTTGTGCCAGCAAGTCTTACCGACGTAAATTTTTCTAAGTTCAAGGATTTAAAACTTGATTTTTCTGGTCTGGATAACCTAATATTTAAAACTCTTAGGATTTTCGGCGAATCACCGGTCCAGCCAGGCTCAACTGGTCGCATTGATATTTTCGCGCCCTTCTAACGAAGCATTGCAATACGTAGTAAGTGGCAAGTAGAACGTAGCACGCGAAAAAACAAAATTAAACTTGTTGCCCCGTGCCCGCCACTTACTACTTGCTACTTACCACTTAAACGTGCCGTATCAACTTCCGCAACTTTTAATAGAGGAACTTCTGCGCCAGGGACTTTTAAGCTCGGGGGTTGCAAATGAAGTTGAAAATGAAGCATCTGCAATTCAAAAGGACTTTGGAGAGGTTTTAGTTAGAAAGAGCATAATAAGCGATGCCGATCTTCTTAAGATAAAATCGCAGATTTATCAGCTTCCTGTGGCTGACCTTTCTGGTGTTGAAATTGATCGCGATGTAGTAAAAGATATCCCCGAAAACATAATCAATTTTTACAAAGTTTTACCTTTTGCCAGGGATAGTTCTGTTTTGAGGGTGGGCGTTGTAAATCCGGAAAACATTGATGCGCTGGAAGCGGTTAAGTTTATAGCTTTCGACCGCGGTCTTAATTTAGAGAAATACCTCATTAGTTATAAGGATTTTGACAATTTAAGCAAAAGCGTCCGCACGTTGACAACGGAGGTCGGTCGAGCATTGGAGCAATTATCAGAGGAGGTTTCTCAAAAAGAACTCAAAATTACCGAGAAAACTGGCGGTTTGGAAGAAATAACCGCTGAAGCGCCAGTTACTCGCATTGTTGCCATCGTCATTAAGCACGCGGTTGAGACGCGTGCTTCAGATATTCACATAGAGCCGTTTGAAGATAGGGTGCGCTTAAGATTCCGCGTTGATGGTGTTTTGCAGACCGTCCTTTCTTTGCCCACCGGTTTGTTGTCCGCACTAGTTACAAGGATTAAGATTCTCTCCGATCTTAAGATTGATGAAACTCGCTTGGCACAAGATGGCCGGTTTTCTACCAAGGTGGGGGATAGGCGCGTTGATTTTAGGGTTTCTACTTTTCCCACCAGAAACGGCGAGAAGGTTGTATTGAGAATATTGGATCCGCTTGTCGGTGACATTAAATTGACTGATCTGGGACTGGGGGGCAGGTCTTTGGATTTAGTTCGTGAAAGCATAGTCAAACCGTTCGGTGAGATTCTTATTACCGGGCCGACCGGTTCTGGCAAGTCGACCACATTGGCGGCGGTGTTGCGTGAGATTAACGACGAAGGTATCAATATAGTAACCCTAGAGGATCCAATAGAATACTACATAAACGGAATTAATCAGTCGCAAACGCACGAAGAAATTAACTACACTTTCGCCAATGGCCTAAGGCATATCTTGAGGCAAGACCCGGATGTAATAATGGTGGGCGAGATTAGAGACGGTGAAACCGCCAGTTTGGCGATTCAAGCATCTTTGACCGGCCATGTCGTGCTTTCTACCTTGCACACAAACGATACAATCGGCGTCATTCCCAGGTTAGTTGATATGGGCGTGGAAAAATATCTGATTGCCCCGACGCTTAACTTGGCGGTGGCTCAGAGGTTGGTCAGAAAATTATGTCAAACCTGCAAAATAAAAACCAAAGCCAACACCGGTGAAGAGTTTATGATAAAGAAGGCGTTAGATAAAATGCCGCCCGACGCCCAAAAAGAGTTGCCCAAGAGTAATTTTGAAATATTTAAACCTGGCGAAGGTTGCAAGGAATGTAACGGCAAGTCCTATAAGGGCAGGATGGGTGTGTTTGAGACATTGGCCATGACCGATGAACTGGAAAGAATAGTCCTTACAAATATTTCCGAGGAAGAATTGCGGAAAGAAGCGATACGCCAGGGTATAATTTTTAATTTTATAATTTTATAAATAATTTCTAATGTTTAAAAATTAAAACATTAAGATTTATTTAAAAATTAAAAATTGGAAATTAAAAATTTAGAGCGAGGATGGATACATCACAAAACATACAAAGCGAAAATTATAAAAAACAGTTAGATGAGCTTTTAACGGTAACTGCCCAAAAGGGTGGCTCTGATTTGCATTTATCGCCCGGACACTATCCGACAATTCGCATTGACTGGCGGCTAGTGCCATTAACCGATCGCAAGATCCTGGATAATCAGTTGCTCAACAACTTGGTTTTGTCGTTGGTTAGCGATGGCCCTAAAGAAAAATTTTTAGCTGAAAAAGAACTAGATTTTTCTTATGAATTAAGCAATAAGCTGCGTTTTAGGGTGAATCTATATCACACCAGGGGCAACTTTGCTGCTGCTTTTCGCCTTATTCCCAGTGAAATTAAAACGGTTGATGAACTTAATTTGCCGCCGATTTTAAAGATATTTACGAGATTGTCTCAAGGATTTGTTTTGGTCGTCGGCCCCAACGGACATGGCAAGTCCACGACGCTGGCGTCGCTGATAGACCTGATAAATCACGAGCGCGGTGAGAAAATAATAACCATTGAGGATCCGATTGAATACGTTTTTACTCCAGATAAAAGCATAATTGACCAGAGAGAGGTTTACTTTGACACCATATCTTTCAACAAGGCCCTACGTTCTACGTTTCGTGAAAATGTGAACGTAATAATGGTGGGTGAAATGCGGGATTATGATACTGTAAGTACCGCTGTGACTGCTGCAGAAACTGGGCATCTGGTTTTTGCGTCTCTTCACACCAATAATGCAGCCCAAAGCATCGAGCGTATTATTGATATTTTCCCTCCGCAACAGCAACGGCAAATAATATCCCAATTGGCAAATACCATCTCCGGTGTTATTTCAATGAGATTGATTCCGCGCATAAAGGGTGGATTAGTTCCGGCTGTAGAGGTTATGATTGCGACCCCAGCTGTCAGGACAATTATCCGCGAAGGGAAAGTCCAACAACTGAATTTGATGATAGATACCGGTTCCGATGTTGGCATGGTATCTTTAAATCGTTCTTTGGCTGACTTGGTGCGGCGCGGCGAGATTTCTTACGAACAAGCGGAGTTTTATTCATTACACCCAGCAGAATTGAGAACTCTCCTAAAATAGGGATCAGTATTATGTATTATGGTAAAAAGATAAACCCCAAATTAACTTTATACTTAATACTAACCCCTTAATACTTTTTGGAGTTTTTATATCAGGCTAAAACTCAAGCGGGGGAGTTGACTACAGGCAAAATTGAAGCTCCCTCTGAAGATCAAGCAGTAAATATTTTACACCAGAAGAACCTGGCGATTTTGAGTTTAGAGAAAACCCGCAAGGGTTTGTTGTCGCGCGACATAACGACGATGTTTAGCAGACCCTCCCACAAAGACGTAGTTTTGTTTACCAGACAAATGGCAACATTGATTGAAGCGGATGTGCCGTTGGTGGAGGGTTTGCACATTCTTTCTAGGCAAGTTGAAAAAGGGTCATTTAAAAAAATTGTTTCAACCGTTGTGTCATCAATTGAAGGAGGCGCGCCCCTTTCAGTTGCTTTGGCCGAGCATAGCAAGGTTTTTAATCGTTTTTACATTAGTTTGGTAAGAGCCGGCGAGGCAACTGGTAAACTTCAGACTACGTTGACTTATCTTGCAGAATATTTAGAAAGGAGTGCTTCGCTAAATTCAAAAATCAAAGGAGCGCTTGCTTATCCGGCGTTTGTTCTTTCTGCGATGGTAATCGTGACGATGCTTTTAATGACGACAGTTTTGCCGCAATTGCTTTCAGTTATAAATGACGCCGGTATTACGGATATTCCCGTTACCACAAGGGTTTTGATGGCCGTGACCGGTTTTATAAATAAGTATCTTTTTTTACTGGTGACCTTGATGGTGGGCGGGTTTGCAATGTTGGTTTATTACGTCAAAACTCCGCGTGGACGTGAGCGTTTTGATAACTTTAAAATAAAAATGCCGCGATTTGGCGAGATAACAAGAAATTTTTATTTGGCGCGTATTGCCGAGACGCTTGCAACACTGATAAAATCCGATGTGCCGATCCTTGATGGAATAGGTATTACCGCCGACGTTGTGGGCAATGACGTATACAGGGGAATCTTGCTACAAGCCAAAGAAAACGTTAGGGGTGGCGGTACCATTTCACAAGTTTTTGAAAAATACAGCGAAATACCCCCCTTGGTAAGTTCCATGTTGATTATCGGAGAAAAAACCGGAAAGACAGATTTTGTGCTTGAAAACATATTTAACTTTTATAAAACCGAATCGGAAAACAGCATTCAAAACCTCTCCCAACTTATTGAACCGGTTTTAATCTTAGTTCTGGGTATTGGTGTTGGCCTTTTGGTGTCAGCCGTTCTGTTGCCCATATACAGTTTAGTCGGGGCCGGGTAAGGCGGTATTAAGGGGCTAGTATTAAGTATTAAAGGGAATTATGAATTCGTGACTTTCCCATAATACTTGATACTTAACACTTTTTTATTATTGCAGGGTGTGTATAACTTAAGTTGATTTAAACTCGTTTAAAAATTATAATTTTAGTAATTAAACGTGGTTTTAGTTTTTATCTGGTTGCCAGTTTTTAATTGTTTAGAAACTAGAAACTAGAATTTATAAAACTAGAAACTAGTCAAAAAGTGTCGATATTTTTAAGTGTTTTGGGTCTAAAGTGGCCCACGGGTGGAAGCGGACGCAAGAATCGCTCTCACGGACTTGCCCTGAGCCAATCGAAGGGTTTTACCTTGGTCGAACTCTTGGTTGTTATTGCCATAATTTCAATTTTGGCAACATTACTATTGTTGCAATTGGGCGTAGCTAGAGCCAAAGCGAGAGATGCCAAGCGTATTGCTGACGTAAACCAGGTTCGTTCAGCCCTGGAACTTTATTATGATGATAACGGTTCTTATTTGGCTACCAACGTTATGACAGGTTTAAAACCGACATACTTGGTGAATATTCCACATGATCCGATAGCGGCTGGTTGCACCGACACCTATGCTGGTACGGTCTCAAGTATTTTTAACTGTTACGGTTATGCGTGGAATCCGGCTGCTACTCCCAGAAGCATGCAGATTTGGGCGGAATTAGAACAGAAAAACACTAATGCCCTTAATAACGATACCGATATCAACTCAACCGGATGGTCCGGTGCTGCTATGACTGGAGGAACAGAGGCTTGCACCGACACCGCAGCGAGTGACTGTATCTACGATTCCGGCCAGCCATAATTTCTGGGTGGGGTTCAGCATGCAGTATTAAGTATTATGGTAAGACCAGAAATTAAAAATTACCCCTAATACTTAATACTAACCCCTTAATACGTTTTGTTGTGGTTTGTTTATATTTTTATCCCATTAGAGGTAGCTCAGCGTGTTTATAAATCAAAATTAATGTTTAGCAGAAATAAATGGTGAATGCAGGTTTTACTTATGTGTTACTGCCGCTACCTCTAATGGGATTTTTTCTCGGTTTGATGGTGGGTAGTTTTGTTAATGTTGTTATTTACAGAATTCCTCGCGGGCAAGGAATTTTTTGGGGACGGTCTGCTTGTCCAAACTGCCGTAAAAAACTATCGTGGTATGATCTAATTCCGGTCTTTAGTTTTTTTGTTTTGAAAGCGCGTTGTCGGCAATGCCGACAACGTATTTCCTGGCTATACCCGGCGGTAGAATTGTATTCCGGAGTGATTTTTGTGCTAGCCCTTCGTTTTTTAGGCCAGGTTGGGGTTGTTGATTGGCTGTTCGCGATTTTTATTCTGGAAGCATTGTTTGCACTCGCCCTCATTGACCTTAAAAATTTTATTTTGCCGGATTCCGTTATGTTGGTGATGCTGACCGGCATCCTTGCTTATGGAATTTTAGAATATTTTTCAGTTGGCCGCGTTTTTAATGTTTTTTCTTTTAATAATTTTTTAGGCGCGATTGTTTTATTCTCAATTCTCTTTTTTGTTTGGTTTTTGTCAAAGGGGGTTTGGCTTGGACTGGGTGATGCTAAATTTGCAGGTCTGATCGGATTAATTTTTGGTTTTTGGGGCGGATTAATTATTTTTTACGGTGCTGTGGCGGTTGGGTCAGTTGTTGGTTTGATTTTGTTAATAGGACGTCGTGCTAACCTGAAGACCAAACTACCATTCGGGGCATTTATTGGTTTTTCGGCAACTGTTTATTTTTTCTTTGGTCGGGTAATATTGGAAAAAATTAAACCCATTTTCTTTTCAGTGTCGTTTATTTTAAGATGAAAAGCGAGTTATCAAAAAAACATTTGACGTGGATAGCGGTTGTTTTGGTTTTGGGCGCGGCACTTTTTTATTTTAAAGTAGACTTGTCACGTAACGCCATGAACGCGCAGTTGAGCATAAACTTCCCCGATGGTCAAAGCAGAAAGTTTGAGGGGCCTGTTGTAACCGACATGACCGTTCTTGAAGCTCTTTATTCATCTTTTTTAGGAGACAATTTTGAGTTAAAATATTCAATGCGAGAAGACAACTCAGTAGTTTTGGCCAAAATAGGCGATGCGGTTAAATTCGGAAATCACGACTGGCATTTTTACTTGAATGGTAAGCCGGTCAAGACGTCGGATATAAACAAGATAAGAATTAAAGCGGGCGATTTTATTGAAGTGGATTATGAATAATAGAGGTTTTACTATAATTGAACTTCTCGTTATTTCTGCCATTATTGCCACTTTTTCAGTGGTTTTAATTTTTAATTTTGGTGTTTCTCCGGAGAGTGAAACGGCGCGCGACCAAACGGCTTCTGTAATTTTGTCAGACATCAGAAGGGCGCAATCCATGGCTTTATCGGGTAGCCGTTTTCAGGGTAACTTAACGTGTGGCTATGGTGTTCATTATTTGGACCAAAACTCTTATTCTATTTACGCCAAGGTGGTGCCGGTTTCCGGGCTGTGTTCTTCGGTTATCACGCGTAATTATCAGGCGGGCGACATGGTTGTAGAGACAAAAAAGCTAATTAATTCTAATATGGAAATTAGGTCCGCTTTCCTTGATGTTTTTTTTGAACCTCCTGACCCAAAGGTTTACCTAAACAACAGTTATTCTTTGTCTGCCTCGCCAACGGTTATCACGGTTCAACTTAAAAATCAGCAAAATTGTGATCAAAGTACATGCACCGATATAAGTATTTACGGTTCGGGACAAATAGACTCTGAATAAATGGCACAAACTAAAATTCATAGAAAAATAATTTTTGGTCATGGCCAATCCGGGTTTACACTCGTCGAAATATTAATCGCTGTTTTTATTTTTGGGCTGGCTTTTACCGCGATAACTTTTATTTTAACAACAAATAGCAGAAGCGCCACTTCAATCAAAAATAATTTTATTGCCAGCGGCCTAGCACAAGAGGGAATAGAGGTTGTGAGGAATATACGAGATCGCGACTGGTTTTTGGGAAATTCATTTGGTACGTCAATTCCAGACGGTACTTATAGAGTTCAGTGGGATTCGCAGGCATTGCTTACTTTAGATAGTAATCCCAATTTAAAAAGCGACCCCGCTACTGGCTTATTCAGTTACGATTCTGGTGGCGATACCCTGTTTAAGCGCACCATTGACGTTGTTACGGAAGTTACCGGCGTTGAAAAGAGTATAGTTGTAGATGTTACTTGGACTGAAAGAGGATCGGCACCCAAATCTGTCAGCGCCGAAGATCATTTGTTTAATTGGAAATAACGCTTCGCCTTAGCCTAAAAATGCAAATGAACCCAAAGCATAATACAGGGTTTACCTTGATTGAAACCACACTGGTGATTTTGTTATTTTCGGTAATCATGGTTTTAATGGGCGGAGTTTTTGTCGGTTCTTTGGATTTACAAAGGCTGGCATTCAACACCCAACATACAGAAGAAAACGCCAGTTTTGTGCTGGAAGCAATTGCTAAAGAAATTCGCGTAAGCC
This sequence comes from Candidatus Yanofskybacteria bacterium, assembly GCA_016181175.1. NCBI lineage: Bacteria > Candidatus Yanofskyibacteriota > Candidatus Yanofskyibacteriota bacterium. The sequence continues at coordinate 111,878 of JACOZV010000004.1, read as the reverse complement.
AAATTGCCGGTCCGGATACAGACTGTCCTGCCACTCCGGCTACCATTTTGAATGTTACTCACCCGGTTAACGGCAGTATCACGTATTCTCTTTCTGGTAATGCGATTCATCGCAATGTGAATGGCACTGATAGTGTAATGAATTCCAGTACGGTTGAATTTACCAATTTTAGGTTTTGTGTTTCCGGTACAGCGATTGATGATCTAAAACAGCCACGGGTAACCATAATCGCCGGCCTTAAGAGCGTAAAAACCAAACAGCAATCAACAATTGATATTCAAACCACGCTGTCGCAGAGATTTCTTTCGAATTAGTTAATGAGTAATAGGTAATAATTAATTCCCTAAAACCCGCAGCCTTAAATTATGGTTTTTAATCTAAAACCTAAAACCCAAAATATAAAATCTAATCAAGAAGGGGTAGCCGTTATTTTGGTTGTGCTTTTGATGAGCATATTTTTATCCATGACCTTAACACTCTCTGCAATTTTCATTCCTAAAATAAGAACCGCAAGCGACATAAAAAGATCATCCGGGGCGTTATATGCCGCGGAAAGCGGGGTGGAGTGGTGCTTGTATGTTAACCGTATTGGTTCGGCGGAAATGCCAGTTTTAAGTAATGGCGCAACCTTTATTAATGGCAATACCAATGCGCTATTTATACCCGCCGATTGCTCAACGCTCCCGATTAAATCAATAGGCACCTATGAAGGTGTGACCAGGTCTCTTGAGGTAAATATTTGATTAAGCAGTGTAAGAAAAAGCCATAAAATAAGGCTTTTTGATGAATCATTACGGCTAGATACGAGTCGTATTTACTTTTTAGTGAAAATATGTTAATATATATACATAGAATCTGATCTTTTACAAGGAGCAAAACATGAAAAAAAGGACAGTTTTTTTGGTTGTTTTCTTATCAGTTTTCGGCGTACTCTCTGCTGTGGCCCAAATGGAAACCCCGAGCGACATCAGAGACCGCCTGGGGATCTACCACTGGGGCGGCGTGCATCTTGCAGTAGCCAATGAGCCACTTCTTGATGGCGCAGAGCGTGTCAAAGAGAGCGGCTCGCGGGTTATCAACATTGTTCTTTCGCCCTACTCGGACTACAAGCTTGGCGAAAGATTTGAAACATCAAGCCTGACCCTAAGGGCTCGCCGTTCGGATTACACGGCAGTGCTGTGCGATCCTGGCTTTTCAACAGTCGTGATAACGGCGTTTGATTGGGCGACATACCCAACCATGTTCAGAAATCTGCCACAGGATCCAGTGTTGAGGAGTCAACTTCTAGAAATAGTGTCGGCGGAATTTGCGGATCTGGTTTTATACGTTGCGACCGTTTGCAACGGCCAGACCAAAAACATAATAATCAAGGACTGGGAGGTTGAGAACAGCCTCCAAATCAATATCAGCTCTTTGGATCCCGACATCAACAAGACCGTGCAGTGGCAGAGCTATCTGGATTACATTGAAGCAAGACAGCGTGGTGTCTTGCGGGGCAGGGAAAGAGCCGGAGAAGCAGGGAGTTCCGTGAAGTTTTTCAATGCCGTTGAGACGGCAAATGTTGTTGGACTTCTGAACAACCAGCTGGAAAAATCCGTGTTGTGGCAAATGGCTCAGCGTGGTTTGGTAGTCGATCTGGTAAGTTTTTCAAGCTGGCAATCTATGTGGCGATCCGGCACGGGAACTACTCCACTTGATGTTTACTTGCGAGTTAAGAATGATGCAGGTAAGATTCTGGATTTCATCAAAGCCAATGGGATAGCCGAGAAGTTGTTCATTGGTGAATTTGGAATCCATTACACCTATGAGGCGGACCTGTTGAGATACGCATACGATGCCATTTCAGAAAATTCCGATATCGTCTTGGCGGTGAAATGGAACCTGTACAACACCGATGAGGGTTGGCTGGGTTTTTTCGGTGATTATGACGGCTCCGGCAATATGACCCAGCAAGGAGCATTTATGAAAGAGATTCTGGGTGACAGATTGCCCCGCATAAACGTCGGGGGCGTGATAGACAATGCGACCCATGAACGCCAAACACAATCCGGCAGTATTATTGAAATCTACGGGAATAATCTTCCCGAAGAAATCGGTAGTACGCGCGTCCAACTGACCGTTAATGGAGCGAGTTATGCCGAAGCAGAAATTTTGTACACTTCGGCAGGGCAGATCAATGCCCGGTTACCTGTTTTGCCTGAACTTGAGGGTAAGACAGCGTATATCAGAGTAAACAACAGCAACTTTCAGCCGATTTTTATCGGCGCCCCCGGCATGTAGCGGGGGTTTGTTTTTATTTTAAATTACATCTGTGTTGATAAGATTTGGTTGCTGTCCTGATTTTACAAAGTTATAATTAAACAATAGATTATTTGATTTTTTGATTTTCAATGCTCAAAAATAGAAAAAGTTTCATAATAATTTTATTAGCTGTTATTGCCAGCACCTTGGTCTGGTTTTTTTTGTTTTATAATAAGCCAGACAAACAATATGCGGTTCCCATTAAGTTAGACAAGATTCCTTCCTTTTTTGAGGATTTTCCTTTAGAAAAAGAGAATCTGCTTAGTAATTTTTACGTATACCGTCCGGGGCCCGTTGATAAGCAGTATACGATCGTTTATGAAACGGCCAAAAGTATGGATGAAGCCTTGAAGATATACAAAAATTATTTTAACGAACATGGCATCAGTTTTACCGAGGAATCTTCGCGTTCCAATAACGCCCCGATAGTATCAAAAATTTTGCAGGTCAATTCTTTGCCGAATAAAAACGCGCAGATTACGGTAATCGTCCAAAAAAGAGAAATAATTGACCAAATTCTGGTAACTTTAATTTATACGGCCAATGAATAATTTTAAAAATCACGGTTTAATTTTATTTCTAGCTGTTTCTGCGCTGATATTTTTTATTACACCTCATTTTGCCAGTGCCACGTCGCTTGTTGGCGGAAATTGCACCGTGCCACCCGGTGAAAATGATTGCATAACCTCGGTTACGGGCGATACAAATGGATTATCGGACGGTTGGGTGGGGCAATTGTATTATTGGTATTCTAAAACCGGTGTTGGGATATTGGACTCTTACGAATATCCACCAAACAGTTCTATATATAGCGAGTTTTTAACTGAAGTTAATCAATATTATGATGTTACTTTGGTAACTCATGACGCTAACTGGGACAACCGAGTGGATTATGGCCCTGTAACGATTCAGGCTTTTCCGGCGCCGACCCCAACCCCCACACCCACCCCCACTCCCACGCCCACCCCGACTCCTACGCCAACACCACCGCCAACTGCTACTCTTACCGTCAACGATTCAACTGATATTCTAGTTAATGTCAATACCTACGTTGAATATGAATGGGATTCTACCGATGCGGATTCGGGCAGTACCCAGCTTCAGATAAAAAACGCCTCTGGTGATAATATTTCGCAAGATGCTTGCGGTACTATCAGCGGTTCGTTTCCGGATATTTCCGGAACTTCGGGAAGTATTCCACCCAGTCAGATTGCCGATTGCCAAGCAAGTTATACTTACGAATTTACTTATACAGTTCAGGGGGGCGGTGGTTTTGCTTCAACAGTGGCAACGGTCAGGGTTGCCTCAACCCTTCCTACGCTATTGCACATAAATTGCTGTACCGACACTTTTTTTAGCGAGACGGACCATCCGTGGGCTATTTATACTACCGGTGGAGACCAGACCCAGTATGGCATTACAGGCGGTCCTCCCAACCATTACGTTTTGTGGAGTTCTACACTAAACGGCGTCCCTGTTATTGAAAATTGTTATTTGGGAAATGCGCCGGTGGGTTCTGACGGCACTCTTTGGGTGGCCGCCAGCGGATGGACGCCTGGGGACATGGGCAATTGGACTCAAACCGTAAACTTTACCGATGTTGAACCGCCACTGAATGCTTGCAACGTGGCTCCGACAAGTTCATCTTCCGCTTCCGCGACGTTTTCAGTTGAAGCTCATGTCGGAGTAACTTTTGATTCACTGATGGATAATGGGGCTGGGGAGTTTTCTTTTAGTGGTGTTTCCTTTACTTATAATTATGCTGTTCCATATTCCGACTGGCACAGGGAAATAATCCCAAGCGGTTTTTGGCGTCCTCTCATGAGGAATAATTGGTCTGCTTATTTTACTTCGCCACAGCCACCTTTGGGCGTTGGTTACGATTGGGCGGCAGTGTTTGGTTTTACTGACCCGGAAGGAAATAATATACAGAATGACGCATGGAGTGCTTTTCAATGTGTCGGCAGTAGCCCGGGTAAAGATAGCTGCGTAGGCACGGATTCCGACTCATTTATAGCTCATTTTAGGAATACCAGAATAAAAGTGATGTCAAATCAAAGTTCTTTGGATGGAACTTATACTATCACGCCTGTTTCTGGTAATTTGCCCCCAGCTAGTTCTAATACCTTAAACTCTTTTTATTATGGCATGTTGGGAGCCGGTGCGACATATACCCTGACCTATACTCCAGCAGCGGGTGAAACGGTTTCTTCGATTTCTGCCCAAAGCTGCATCGGCGGCTACCCAGTTGAGGGGAACGATCCTAATAATTTTTCACAAGGTTCTTGTTCTTCTACTTCGAATGACGGACCTGTAAGCCAAGTCATGGAAAGCGGAGGCCGGATTATTTTTACCATTTACACCTCCTCTGTCCCACCGCCCAATTCTTCTCCGTCTGTTACCTCGGTTACCGTTGCCGAGCCGGATTACTGTGTTTCAGGTCCGGCTGCCATTATTAACTGGATTTATTCTGATCCTGATGGCGATACGCAATCTGCCTATCAAGTTCAAGTTGATGATCAGGGCTCATTCCAGAACCCTGAAATTGATTCCGGCAAAGTTAGTTCCAGTGGAACTTCATATTTTGCCAGTCCGTTGCAGTTTGGCGTTACTTATAAATCAAGAGTCCGAGTTTGGGATTCTCAAGATGCAGTTTCCGGCTGGACGCAATCCCAATCTTGGAAAACTCCAAAACATGCTTATCCCAGCGTGAATTTTTCATGGTTACCGGCCAAACCGGTGATTGATCAACAGATTCAGTTCTCCGATCTGACCCAGTTTTTTGACGGTAGCAGTCAAGGACAGCGTGGCTGGAGCTGGGTTTTTGGAGATGGGGGATCGTCTACCATTCAGAATCCAACCCATGCTTATATAAGTCAAGGAATATACAATGTTACCGAGACGGCTACCGATAAAGACGGCTTTTCTTGTTCTCTCACAAAGCCTGTTGGTGTTGAACGTCCTATTCCAATTTGGAAAGAGGTGAGCCCCAAATAGAATCTAGAATCTAGAAAATAGAAGCAAAACGCCGTAAAAATTAAAAGCCCCAGGACAATATCCGGGCTTTTGTTTTACTCTAAAATGTGATAATTTTAAGTTGATTTTAGAGAAGAAATGCATAAAACAGAGGCTAAAAAAAGGATTGAGAAACTCAAGACGCTGATTAACAAGTACCGCTACCACCGGCTTGTTTTGGATAAGCCGATTATCGAAGAATCAGCCGAGGATTCTCTCAAAAAAGAACTTTTTGATCTTGAACAGCAATTCCCGGATTTAGTTACCGCGGATTCGCCAACTCAACGTGTTGCCGGAAAACCCCTTGGCAAATTTGAAAAATTTATCCATCCGGCCAGGATGTTCTCGTTTAATGACGCTTTTAACCGTCAGGATATGGAGGACTGGCTGGACAGGCTCAAGAGATTAGATCCGCACGCGGTGGAGGGCGGATTTTATTGTGAGTTAAAAATAGACGGTTTGGCGATCGAGTTAATTTATGAAGATGGCATGTTAAAAATAGGCTCAACTCGTGGTGATGGCACCGTGGGAGAAAACGTAACACAAAACCTTAAAACAGTTGAAGCCATCCCTCTTTCACTAAAACCTAAAACCTATAACCTAAAACCTGCCCTAATTGTTCGCGGCGAGGTATTTATAGGCAAAAAAGAATTTGAAGAAGTAAACAAGGAGCAAAAAAGGTCGGGTGTTGCTGTTTACGCTAATCCGCGCAATCTCGCGGCAGGTTCTGTGCGTCAGCTTAACCCAGCCGTTACCGCTTCGCGGCGGCTTGATTCATACGCCTACTCGTTGGTAAGTAACTTGGGCCAAAAAGTGCACGAAGATGAGCATAAGATCTTGCATAAACTTGGTTTCAAGACCAATCCTCACAATAAGTTTTGCCGCAACCTTGAGGAGGTACAGGAGTTTAGAGATTATTGGGAAAAGCACCGCGAGAGTCTGAATTACGAAATTGACGGCATCGTGGTGATAGTAAATGACAACAAAAAGTTCGGAAAACTGGGATCTGTCGGTAAGGCGCCGCGTGCCGCCATTGCTTATAAATTTTCGCCAAAAGAGTCAACAACCAAAGTTAGAGATATTATCGTTAGCGTAGGGCGTACCGGTGTTCTGACTCCAGTGGCCGTGCTTGAACCCGTGGAAATCGGTGGTACCACCGTGAGCCGTGCGACACTTCACAACGAAGATGAAATCAGGCGGTTGGACGTGCGCATTGGGGATACTGTGATAGTCGGCCGGGCCGGCGATGTTATACCAGACATCAAAAAAGTTCTCAAAGAGCTCCGTGATGGCCGAGAGAAGATTTTCCATTTTCCGGCAAAATGCCCGGTTTGTGGTGGGCCCGTTAAGCGTGTTACTGGTGAAGCTGCGCACAAGTGCATAAATAAAAATTGTCCGGCCATTAAGCGTGAGGCGATCTATCATTTTGTTTCAAAGAATGCCATGAACATAGATGGTGTTGGTCCGAAAATTATAGATCAACTAATGGATTCTGGACTTATTAAGGATATCGCCGACCTCTACACGCTTACCAAAGCCGATCTTTTAAATCTTGAACGTTTTGCTGAAAAATCAGCCCAAAATACGGTTGACGCAATCCAAGCGCGCAAGAAGGTTTCGCTGGACAGGTTTATTTTTGCTTTGGGAATTCCGCACGTTGGCTCGGAAACAGCAGTTGACCTTGCGCGTAAATTTGGCGTCTTGGAAAAATTGGAAAAAGCAAATGCGGACGAATTAAACAGCATCAAAGATATTGGCAATGTGGTTGCCAGAAGCATATATGATTGGTTTCGTAGCAATTATAATCAAAATCTTTTGGCAAAATTTAAGAAAACCGGCTTGCATATCCTCAAACAAGAATCGACTCAAAAATCGTCAAAATTAAAGGGTCTAACCTTTGTATTTACCGGTACGCTTGATACATTATCACGCGAACAGGCGGAGGAGATGACGCGTGAAAACAACGGTGATGTTTCGTCATTGGTTTCCAAGGAAACGAACTATGTTATTGCCGGTGCGGAGCCGGGCAGTAAATATGATCGTGCCAAAAAACTTGGCGTCAAGATATTATCTGAAAAAGAATTCTTAAATATGTTACAGTAATACCATGGCTGAAATTTCCAAAAAAGAAATAGAGCATGTGGCTAGTTTAGCAAGGATCAAATTGGCCGAGAAAGAAAAGCAAAAAATAGCCGAAGAGCTTGGGGCGATTTTGAGTTATATTGATAAGTTAAAAGAAGTTAACACAGATGATGCACGGTTGGTTACCCAAAACGCTGGGCTTGAGAATGTTTTACGGAAAGATGAACCCAGCACCACTTTGTGGCTACCCAAAGTGGTGCTGGGTGAATCAATGAAAAAGTCGTTGGAAGATCAAGTGGCTAAAGCTGTAAAACTTGTTGAAATGGCCCCGGACAGCAAGGGCAATTTTGTTAAAGTTCATTCCGTTATAAGTAATCGCGGGAAGTAGGATAATGTGGCACGAATTAAACTTATAACGGGGTAAAATCAATACCTAGTGAATATTAGTGATTACACAATTAAATCTATCAATGAGGGTTTGAAAAGGGGTGAGTTTTCGGTTGAGGAAATTACTGCAGAGTATCAAAAACTTGCCAAGAAAGAAAACCCAAAATTCAACGCGTATCTTTCAATTTTTGACCCTCTCCCAGATTCTAAATTTCGGACTCTTGTGTCTCCTTTAACTGGAATACCATGCGCGGTTAAGGATAATATCTTAATTGAAGGAGAAAAATGCACAGCGGCGTCAAGAATTTTAGAAAATTACATTGCGCCCTATGATGCAACAGTCATAACGAAGTTAAAAAATGCCGGAGCGGTTTTTCTTGGTAAGACGAATCTTGATGAATTTGCCATGGGTGCGACAGGGGAGAAATCCGCTTTTGGACCCACACTGAATCCTCACGACAATATGCGTGTTGCCGGCGGCTCATCAAGCGGATCCGGGGCGGCGGTTGCCGCAGGCCTTGCGGTTTATGCCCTCGGCTCTGATACAGGCGGTTCTATCCGTGCTCCAGCCGCTTGGTGCGGCGTTGTGGGCCTTAAGCCGACCTACGGACTGGTTTCACGTCACGGCTTAATTGCTATGGCTTCAAGCCTTGATCAAATCGGGCCGATCACCAAAACAGTTGAAGATGTGGCAATTGTACTTAACACCATTGCCGGACATGACCAAGCTGATTCAACCAGCATTTCGGTCGTGAGCTCAATGCCGAACAGCTCGTATCGTGAGTTGCCGGACTACACCGCCAATCTGAAAAAGCCGATAGCTGGTTTAAAAGTGGCTGTGCCTAAAGAATTTTTTACTGAAGGTCTGGACAGCCAAGTGAATAATTTGGTGCAGGCCGCAATTGCCAAACTTGAATTACTCGGTGCTCATGTTGATCAGGTAAGTTTGCCGATGATTGATTATGCGATCGCGACTTATTATATAATTGTGTCGTCTGAAGTTTCGGCAAATCTGGCAAGATATGATGGGATGAGGTATGGTCTATCGTCAAAAAAAGCAGAAAACTTGTTGGACACGTATTTAGAAACGAGAGCAAATGGACTGGGTGATGAAGTTAAGAGGAGGATTATGCTGGGAACTTATGCCCTTTCAGCGGGTTATTACGACGCCTATTACCTTAAAGCCCAAAAAGTTAGGGCCTTGATTAAAAAAGATTTCGACAGGATTTTTGAAAAATATGACGTTGTCGTTGGCCCCACGATGCCTACGGTTGCGCCCAAACTCAACGAACTTGATAATCCTTTGTCGGCCTATCTTGCTGATATCTACACCTCGCCGATAAACCTTGCCGGTTTGCCTGCAGTTTCCTTGCCGTGCGGTTTTGCAGAGGTGGTCAACAAAAAACTGCCAGTTGGTTTCCAGATAGTCGCCAAGCATTTTGACGAAGCAAGGCTTTTGCAAGTAGCATTCCAACTAGAAGAATCGTTGAAATAAAATATGACACAATTACCAGCCACAATTTCCGGCACAGACGTTTCTCCTCAATTGGCGCAGATTTTTGATACGGCCTTGAATTTTTTAAGCAATTTTGATTATCACGGACTTATTGTTGACATTAAAACGGTGGCGATAATTTTGACAGTTATTTTTGGAACAATTTTTGTGATAGTGATCCGCAAACTGTGGACTTTGGGCACATTGAAAGAAGAATTGGTTGGGATAAAAGGTGAATTTAATCTGCCGGTTGAAGCGGTAACGGCTTATGATAACCGTTGGCAGGAAATAAGACGGCACGTTGATTCTTTTGTTGAGGCCGAGTGGAAACTGGCCGTAATTGAGGCCGATAAATTTGTTGATGATGTCCTGAAAACCGCCGGTTTCGTCGGAGAATCAATGGGAGAACGCTTGATGCTCATCAAGCCAGATCAGATAATCAATCTCCAATATCTCTGGGATGCCCACAAACTTCGCAATCTGTTGGTTCACGACGCCAACTTCCGCCTGACCCACCAGCAGGCATTATTCGCAATTAATGCCTTTGAGTCGGTCTTAAAAGAATTAGCCGCGCTGACATAGTTTAAAAAATAAAAAACCCCACGTTTCTGCAGTGGGGTCGCGACTTATGCCGGCCGGGGCTTATGTGCTAGGGGGTCGCGATTGGCTGCCCGGAATACCTGCCTCCTAGACCTTGCTTATTGTAATTTAAGTATAGCAAATCGCTAGGGCATTGTCAAGTGTTTGGGTCAAAATTATCAAAAAACTTATATTTTAAGCCATTTTAATTCAAGTTTGGGGAGCCATTTTTCAAAAATTACAAACCCCAAGCCCATCAGCAGATGGGCGTGCGTTTAGCAACTAGATAATCAATACCGAGAGGATGTTATTTCGGCGTAGGCGAGGCTTTTTGTGAAAAATCCCGTAATCGGGTGGATTGAACAAAAAGAACTCGCGTAGCTGGTTATCGAGCTCTTCGGTATAGGTTGGTTTGTAATTTTGATACAACGAACACCATGCATCGTTCACAGATATTTTTTTATATTCTCCTTTCTTTTGTTCTCGGCATTTTTGCCGGTTCGTTTTTTAATATTTCAAAAATCACAGCTTTGGTTGCGGCCGTAATCTGCGCGGCGCTTATCGCCATTTTCTACCGTCGTGACTCCGGTTTGCTTAACGTCAAATTGGCTTTTGCCGCTTTCGTGACCCTTTTCTTTTTTGCTGGAGTTTTGCGTTATAATGCCGTTAACTCCAAGACTCACAATCTCCAAAAGTTTGCTGAAGCACAAGAACGGGTTGTAGATCCGCAGAACAAACATCCCATAAAAGTTACCATTTTGGGCTATATATCTAATGAACCTGAAGTCATCGGCAATAAGCAGAGGTTTTCTTTTTATGCGAAACAACTAAACGTGCCGCCATACATGGTTGTGGTCGAAGAGAGAGTTTTGATTACAACAGAACTCTATCCCAGGTATCAGTATGGTGATCAACTGTGGGTTTACGGCAATATTAAAAAACCTGAAAATTTTGATGACTTTGATTACATTTCTTATCTGGCTAAAGACAGAATATACACCACGCTTTTTTATCCGGAGATTAAAATTGCAGACAACTTAGGAGTTCAACTCCTAAGTAAGTATGAATATGCAAAAATCTTAATTTTTAAAAAAATCTTTGTCCTTAAAAAAACGTTTGAAGACTCAATTACCAGATCAATCGCCGAACCCAACGCGGTGTTTATCAACGGGATACTTCTTGGCAGTCGCTCACAGATTCCGCAAGACGTTAAAGACGATTTTTCTCGTACCGGCACCAGCCACATTCTCGCGGTGTCTGGTTACAATATTACGATAGTGGTCATGGTTATTTCCTCTTTTTTTATTTTGTTTTTAAGGAGGCAGACGGCTTTTTGGTTCTCATTAATTGGTGTGGCCATGTTTACTGTTTTGACAGGAGCGCAGGCTTCTGTGGTGCGGGCGTCTATTATGGGTTCTTTAGTTTTGCTGGCACAGAGAGAGGGGAGATTGAGTGATCCGCGCAATGCGATAACCCTTGCCGGCGCGGTAATGATTTTGATTAATCCAGCCATTTTGCGTTATGACATAGGTTTTCAATTGTCTTTCGCGGCGACGCTCGGACTCATCTACGTGTTTCCGGTCCTTGAAAAATATTTTACAAAACTGCCCAGGTTATTTAACTTGCGTGAAACATTTGCCATGACGGTATCGGCTCAACTCTTAGTTCTGCCGCTCTTGATTTACTATTTTAAAAATTTTTCTTTAACTTCGTTGCCTGCTAATATTATCATTTTGCCGACCATACCGTTTGCCATGCTTCTGGGCTTTATTAGTGGCCTTATCGGCATAATCATGCCGTTTTTAGGACAATTTTTCGGTTATTTTGCTTGGTTATTAACTACCATAGAGCTCAAGATTATTAAATTGTTGGCGGCGCCAAGTTGGGCTACGCTTGCGATTAGTTTTAGCTGGCCGATGTTGTTAGTGTCCTACTGTATTTTGGTATGGTTTTTGAGAAGTTTAACAAAAAAACAAAAAGTCCTTTCCAAGTGATGAACTTTTATGTTATGAGGAACTAATGCCAGCTTCACTGTCTTTGCGTAAGTTATCCAAACTTGAGTGGTCAGTTTTCATTTTCATAACTGCCGCTGTTGTTTTAAGTTTTGTCGCCGTTAATGCCGGGGCTCAAAGCGATGGCCTGTTGCATGTTTATTTTCTTGACGTAGGACAAGGTGATGCCGAACTAATAGATTTTAATGGCAACCAAGTGCTTATTGATGGGGGACCGGACGGCAGAATTCTGCAAGAGCTTGGCAGGATTATGCCGTTTTATGACCAATCAATTGATTTGGTTATACTGACACATCCTCATGCTGATCATGTTGCAGGATTAATTGAGATTTTAAAAAAATACGAAGTCGGACAGATAATTGAAAATTATACCTCGTATAATACGGCAGACTATGCCGAATGGAATAAAGAAAAATCTTCATTTATAACTACTCAAGCAGAAGCCGGACAAATTATTGACTTAGGCGGCGGGGCGAAACTTACAATTTTGTCTCCGCCCGATCCTGATGCTGATGACGCATCGCTTAGAAATTCGCATGATGCAATGGTGGTATTGCGCCTGGACTACGGCGACGACGGCATATTGTTTATGGGCGATGCCGAGGCCAAGATTGAATATAAGCTTCTGGCCAGTGGAGCCAGTTTAAGCGCCCAATTTTTAAAGATAGGTCACCATGGCAGTAAAACATCTACGACGGAGGATTTTTTGAAAACAGTTAATCCCGAGGTGGCTTTTATTGAAGTCGGAAAGAAAAATAAATATGGCCTTCCTTATCAAGGAATCTTGGATCGGCTTAAAAAATATGATATAAAATATTATCGGACGGATATTGATGGCGTGGTGGAATTAATATTGGATGGTCAAAATTATGAAATTGAGCTTGATGAATAATGCTTTCTATCACCGCTAGCAACCCCAGCGAGGTTGCGTCGCTCCGTTGAAAGCGTGGATTCACCTCGCAGTTCAACCATTATACTGCTCGGTGACCATGCAATCCACCCTTTCAACGGTGCTATAAGACATTATTCTTCAAGCTCAAAATAGTTAACTAAAACCATGATATTACAAAGAACACTAATTTTATTAAAACCAGACGCTCTAGATAGGGGAATAATAGGTGAGATAATCACCAGATTTGAACGTGTTGGCGTTAAGATTGTTGGTCTGAAGATGTTGGTATCTGAAAAAGATACTGCCATGAAACATTATACGGAAGACCTGGCTCAAAGGAGGGGGGAGACAATCAGACAAAGAATGATTGACATGTTAATTTCTGGTCCGATTGTTGCTTTGGTTCTTGAAGGTGTGGAGATGGTTGAAGTTGCCAGAAAAATGGTCGGTGCCACCGAACCCAAGGTTGCCGTCCCGGGTACCATCAGGGGGGATTATACCCATGTTTCATATGGCTATGCCGATGATAAAAAAATCGGAGTTTTCAATCTTATTCACGCCTCGGCTTCACCCGAAGAGGCAGAGGCGGAAATAAGCGTTTGGTTTAAACACGAAGAGTTGGTAAATCACAAGCCGTCGTATACGAAATTTACTCTAAAAGAAGATTAAAGCTTTTAAATTTTTTATAAATTTTAATATGGATAATAAATTTTTACACGAAGTGGCTATTACAGCAATTATCGTTAAAGACGGCAAATATTTGATTACTCGCCGTTCTTTCAACAAAAAACGCTTTCCTGGGATGTGGACTGTGCCCGGCGGTAAATTGGAAACAGATGATTACATAAACTTACCCAAAGACACGACTGACTATTGGTACAATGTTCTTGAAAAAGTTCTGCGGCGTGAAGTGAAAGAAGAAGTTGGTTTGGATATTACAAATATCGCATATGTGACAAGTTTGGCTACGGTGCATGGTGATGGCAATCCTTCGCTGGTCATTTCTTGTTTAGCCGATTATCAGTCTGGCGATGTTGTGTTACAGCCGGACGAAACCGATCAATTCCAGTGGGTTACACTCGAAGAAGCCGTAAATTACAAACTTATCGATGGTATATATGATGAATTACTAATGGCTGAAAATCAACGCAAGAGTAAAAAAACTGAATGGCAAAGATTTTGAACTAAAAAGCTCATTATAACAAAAACCGACCACGTATGGCCGGTTTTTGTTATAACATGTCGGGGTACCCGGATTCGAACCGGGACTAAATCCACCCCATGGACTCGTGCTACCGTTGCACTATACCCCGTGCCCTATTTTATTTTGCCAAGTGTTTTAATACACGAGGTGCAAATCATGATGCGTTTGCCGTCAATGTTGGCCCACTGCAGATTGGGATATTTGCGATAGCGATTTACGGGATTATAATGACCGCGCAAAAGTTTGCGTTTATTTGCCATCACCGGTTTTTTGCCGCAACGCGGACATCTGGTCATGGTTTACACATTAACTTAAAATTGCTAATCTTGCAAGTATATGTCATTGGTTATCGGATTATTTAATATAATCGTTGTCTTGTTTTCGGTTGTTTTACACGAAGTATCCCATGGCGTGATTGCTCATAGTATGGGCGATGATACAGCCAAAGACCTGGGCAGGATTACATTAAATCCCCTCAAACATCTTGATTGGTTTGGTTCCGTGCTTTTACCGCTCTTTACTTTTTGGGCCGGTGGTTTTGTTTTTGGTTATGCTAAACCGGTGCCATATAATCCGGCCAACTTGAATGATAGAAAATTTGGCCCGGCCAAGGTGGCTTTTGCGGGCCCTGCAGTTAATATAATAATTGCCATTTTATTTGGAACTTTGATAAGATTTTTGCCTGCATCTCTTGAGGCGACCGTATTGCCGCAACTCCTATCTTTTATTGTATTGCTTAATTTGACGCTCGCAATCTTTAATTTAATGCCAATTCCGCCTCTGGATGGCCACTGGTTATTACTGACATTTTTACCGGCTAGATTTACGGCGGTTAAGGTATTCATGTTGCGGTATAATTTTATACTTTTTATTATCTTTTTAATTTTTATTTTCCCTCTACTTTTTCCCTTGATTAATTTATTATTTAGGATTATAATTGGATAAAGGCGAAAACGCCTTTTAATGTAGCCTAATTGTAAAGATAAAATGCCTACAATAAATCAGTTATTAAAACATCCTCGTAGCAGGGCTAAAACGAAAACAAGATCGCCGGCTTTGTCGTTTGGTTTCAACAGCCTTGAGAATAAACCCATTTTTTTTAATGCACCTTTCAAGCGCGGAGTAGCGATAAAAGTTGGCACCATGACACCAAAAAAGCCAAATTCTGCATTGCGTAAATTTGCTCGTGTTAGATTGACTAATGGCATGGAAGTAACGGCTTATATTCCCGGTGTAGGACATAATTTGCAAGAACACTCTGTGGTTACATTGCGTGGCGGTAGAGTCAAGGACTTGCCTGGCGTCCAGTATCACATAGTACGCGGCCGCCTAGATTCCGCTGGAGTTGATGCAAGACGCAGGGGCAGAAGTAAGTATGGAGCCAAAAGACCCAAATAAAAATGCGCAAACCAATAAAGAAAAAAATAATAGTTGAGCCGGATTATAAGTACTCATCTCTTTTGGTTGTTAAGTTAATCAATAAGGTGATGAGTAGTGGCAAGAGGTCTACGGCGGAGAAGATTGTCTACGGGGCTTTGGAGCGCGCAGAAAAGGAAATTAAAAAACCAGCCCTGGAAGTGCTTGATATGGCATTGAATAACGCTGGGCCACAGCTTGAACTCAAGTCTCGCAGAATCGGCGGTGCTAATTATCAGGTTCCCTACGAAGTGAGAGGGGAACGTAAAATGGCGTTAGCTTTTAGGTGGATTATTGATGCGGCCCGTAGTCAAAAGGGTAAGCCGATGCAGGAAAAATTAGCTCAAGAAATTATCAATGCGTATAACAACACCGGAGTGGCGATAAAAAAGAAAACGGACACTCACAGAATGGCCGAAGCCAATAAGGCTTTTGCCCACTTTGCCTGGTAATGATTTGATTCAATAAAACACCGCGCTTGAGCGCGGTGTTTTATTTTTGAGCGTTGCTTGTTGATATTGACCCCGTTAGAAGTCGCTGCTGTGCAGCCTTATGCATAAGTTAAAACTGTTTCGGTAAACTTTTAAGTTATTAATAGTTGTTGAAAATAAACCAGTAAGGGCGACTTCTAACGGGGTTGACAAACTTTCAAATCAGCGGATGATAGTTATAACAACTGATTGGTTCAAGAAATGTAAGGAAGGCAATGTTTTTAACAGAAGAAAAGAGAGTTTTTTCTGAATTGGGTGAGTTCTTGGGCCGGTTCCTTAAAAAAAGAGGCAAAGACCCGCCTCTTGTCGTTACCTCAAGCCCAATACCCGTTAAAGATATTTTAAGCAGGCACAACCCAAAGAAGGGATTACTATTGTCGGGTATTGCCCACGTTATCGTGGTGGTGTGTGTTTTTGTTGCCGGAGAGTCTGGTCTTTTTAACAAAAAACCGGTAACTTCATCAGAAGTTTTTATAATTTTGCCTAATAATAGCGCAATCTATCTTCCGCAGACTAAAAAAACCGGAGGCGGTGGCGGTGGGGGCGATAGGTCGCCTCAGCCGGCAAGTAAGGGCAACCCGCCCAAATTCTCTTTAAAGCAATTTACACCGCCATCGGTGAAAATTAGAAATGATGTGCCAAAACTGGCTATGGAGCCGAGTGTAATCGTGCCCCCGGAATTAAAACAGCCGCCTGTCAGTCTTGGACCGCTGGGGGATATTTTGGGGAATATTGTTCTGCCGTCAAACGGTCCCGGTTTCGGCGGGGGTATCGGTACTGGCAGCGGCGGTGGAGTCGGATCTGGTACTGGTTCCGGCATTGGTCCCGGATCAGACGGTGGTATGGGCGGAGACGCGTTGGGAGTTGGCAACGGTGTGGAACCTCCGCAACTTTTAAAAAAAATTAACCCGGAATATTCCGACGAAGCTCGCAAGGCAAAACTTCAAGGCACAGTTATTCTTTACGTGGAAATAGATACCAATGGTAATGTCAGAAAAGTTTTGGTTCGCAGAGGTTTGGGTTTAAGGTTAGACGAAAGAGCGGTTGAAGCGGTAAAACAATGGAAATTTAAACCCGGAACCAAAGAAGACAAACCCGTTATTGTCAGCGTTATCATTGAGGTAATATTCAGGTTGCTTTAAAACAGGATGAAAATCCTGTTTTCATTTTGCCTAGTTTTGTTTTTTATAATACTATTAGGTTAAATGCGAACTCTAATTGCGGAAACAAAAAATAAGATTGGTGAAGATGCGGAGCTTTTTGGCTGGGTGCATGGCCGTCGAGATCACGGCAAAATTATTTTTATTGATTTGCGCGACCGATCCGGGGTTGTCCAGGTTGTTTTTACGCCGCAACAAAAAGAACTATACGAAACTGCGAACACATTACGCTCGGAATGGGTTTTGAAAATTATTGGCAAGGTGGCGGCAAGGCCGGAGGCGATGGTTAACGATGAAATAGAAACCGGCAAAATAGAGATTCAGCCTGAATCTTTGGAGGTTTTAAACCAAGCGGTTACTCCGCCATTTGCGCTGGATACTGATGGGCGGGAAATAGGCGAGGACCACAGGATGAAATACCGTTATCTTGATTTAAGGCGCGAAAGGATGCAAAAAAATATGATTTTACGCCACAAAGTAACAAAATTTATTCGCGATTACTTGGACGGAAGGGGCTTTATTGAAGTTGAAACCCCGATACTTACTAAATCTACTCCCGAAGGTGCGCGTGATTACGTGGTGCCTTCTCGCTTATATTCTGGTAAATTTTATGCTTTGCCGCAATCACCACAGCAATACAAACAGTTATTGATGGTTGCCGGTATCGAAAAGTATTTCCAGATTGCTCGCTGTTTTCGTGACGAAGATACCCGCGGTGACAGACAGCCGGAATTTACCCAGCTTGATTTGGAAATGTCATTTGTGGAACGCGAAGATGTGATGGTTGTGAACGAGTCCTTATTGATCGAACTGATTAAAAACATTATGCCCGATAAAAAAATTCAAGAAGTTCCATTTCCGCGGCTAACCCACAAAGAGGCAATGGAAAAATATGGTACTGACAGACCTGACTTGCGCGAGCATCCCGATGACCCTAACCTTTTGGCATTTTGCTGGATTATTGATTTTCCTTTTTTTGAAAAAACTGATAATGGCGAGTGGACATTCACTCATAATCCTTTTTCCGCGCCTAGGCCGGAGCATTCGGAATGGTTAATGGAAAAGAAAAATATCGGCGAGATTTTAACGACACAATACGACGTGATATTAAATGGTTTTGAAATCGGAGGCGGGAGCATCCGCAACCATCAAGCCGAAGCTTTGAAAAAAGTTTTTGAGATAATTGGGTTTGAAGAAGAAAGAACTGTCAAAAACTTTGGGCACATGCTGGACGCCTTATCCTACGGCGCGCCGCCGCATGGTGGTATTGCTTGGGGATTGGATCGGCTGGTGGCGGTATTGGTTGGAGAACCGAATATACGCGAAGTGATTGCTTTTCCCAAAACCGGTGACGCAAGAGATCTTATGATGGATAGCCCTTCCGAGTTGGAAGAAAAACAGCTAAAAGAACTGCATTTACAAATTAAAAAATGACGCTCGCCTCCGTCAAAAATTACAAACTTAATTAGCACAAAACTTTATTTACCGGCTACGCGCGCGTGTTTTGCTGGCCCTTCGGGACAGGCGCAAAACGCGCGCGCCTCCGCCGGTACATCCGTCGGGCTAGCACCTTTCTTATCAATCTATGAACGATAAAAACCGCCGATTGGTATCGGCTTGGGGTTTGTAATTTTTGACGGGGTTCGCTCTTCCAAGCTTAAATTAAATGAGGCCAAATGTAATCTTATTTACAATTGTTTTGGGCGGGTTGGTCAGTGGGGCGGTTTTTTTTATTTTCGGATATCCGGTAGATGTCCCAAACACCAACTTGGCGGTTCAACCGCCAAGTGAAGGACAACAAGCATTCCTTTTGCCGGTTTCAGAAATTAGCTATTCACCGGTCAGAGATTTTAATGTGCCGGAACCGGAAATCGAAGCTAGAGCCGCTGCTTTGGTTGACGTTAAATCCGGACGTTTTCTTTTTGCAAAAAATATCAACAAAAGATTGCCCATCGCTTCAATTACTAAGCTAATGAGTGCCATTGTGGTTTTAGAGAACTTGGATCTTAATCAAATTTTTTCCGTGCCGGTGGAGTCTATAAACGTGGATGGTAATGGTGCCGATCTTTTTAAAAACGAACAATTGCGCGTGGCTGATCTTTTTAAGATTATGCTTGTTAAATCGTCAAATGACGCGGCATTGACCTTGGCCACTGAAGCGCAAAAATTGGGCATCGATTTTGTTGCCAAAATGAATGAAAAAGCCCAAAACTTGGGTATGGCCAACAGCAAATTTACTGATCCGGCGGGTTTGGATGATTATGATGCTTTTTCAACTGCTTCAGATTTGATAAAATTGGTTAGTTACGCCAAAAGTTACGAGTTAATTTCCGGAACACTAAAAGCAACAACGATGGACGTGAGTTCTGCGGATGGCAGGATACCGCACCACTTGGTTAATACCAATCAATTGCTTAACCAGATTCGGGGGATTATAATCGGTAAAACCGGATATACGGACAATGCCCTTGGCACAATGGTTCTTGAGGTCGGATTAGACAACGTTGGCGACGGCCTCATTTCCGTAGTACTTGGTTCGCAGAATCGTTTTGGAGAAACCGAGAAGCTAATCGAATGGGGAAAGACAGCTTATAGCTGGGAATAAATGGCAGAAAATATTTTCACAATTTTTAATGTAGTTAGAGTTTTCGTGGTGGCGGCACTGGCGTTTTTTGTTTCCCTGGCGCTGACGCCGCTTTGGATGAAGATTCTGTATAAGTACAAGATGGGGAAACAACTGCGCGCTGAAGGCGCTCCGATTTTTAATCGGCTTCACAAGTCAAAGGAGGGTACTCCGACTATGGGCGGAGTTTTAATTTGGGTTACAGTGACAATTTTGACCTTGCTTTTCTGGTATCTTTCCAAATCTGTTGACGGTTTTTGGTCGCGTGTTAATTTTTTTTCTCGTGGTCAAACCTGGCTGCCGTTGGGTGCTTTGGCTGTCGCGGCGTTGGTTGGATTGGCCGATGACATTTTGGGCGTTATGCGCATCGGTCCTAAAGGCGGCGGGTTAAGGATGAAATACCGTCTGTTGCTTTACACGGTAGTGGCCGCAGGCGGCGCTTGGTGGTTTTTCTATAAGCTCGGCTTCAATTCTTTAAATATTCCGTTTCTTGGGGATTTTACCATTGGCTGGTGGTATATACCATTCTTTATTTTGGTTATTGTCGCCACTTCATTTTCTGCCAACGAAACAGACGGTCTGGACGGTTTGGCGGCAGGTACATTTCTAACCATGTTTGCCGCTTACGGCGCCATTGCTTTTGACCAGGGCAGGATGGATCTAGTGACTTTTATAGCGGCAATAATGGGCGCGCTGATAGCATTTTTGTGGTATAACATTTTTCCGGCCAGATTTTTCATGGGCGATACCGGCTCAATGTCTTTGGGTGTGGTGTTGGGCATTATTGCGATGCTTACCAATACGCCACTTCTTTTAATACCGATTGGGGCAGTATTCATAATTGAGTCGTTGTCGGTAATTATTCAGCTGTCATCTAAGCGGTTGCGGGGCAAGAAGATTTTTCTTTCCACGCCGATTCACCATCACTTTGAGGCCCGCGGCTGGCCAGAGACGCAAGTAACTATGCGATTCTGGATGATCAGCGCAATAGGAGCAATAATCGGACTGATAATTTTTTTGGTAGACTCAAAAATACCGCCATTGTTTTGAAACTTGACTATAAATTAATAAAATGTTAGCATAATTCTTATATCTATAAGTTGCTAGGGGGATGAGATGTTGCGAGCTCTGGATAGTAAGATCATTGAAAAACTTACAAAATTCAGCCATTGGTTCCAAAAATTAACCGGGCTGACATGCTATTTCTTTGCCAAAATGGGGATCTTTCTTGCCATTTTTGGAACATTTGTTCGGGTTATAAATTATTTTTTACCTTTTTTGACGGTTAAAAGCAACATGTTTGATATAGCCATTCTTATCTTTAGTGTTTTGATATTTGGTCCCTCGATTCAAAAATGCAACAAAGCAGAAGAGAACCTTTTTTCGTCAGAAGTTGTAAAGCTAGAAAGAAATAATTTTTGGTTCAGGATTTACTGTTTGTCTTGGGTAGTTTTTGAAATTATTTTTTTGCCATTGTATATTTATGAAACCCGCTACTTAATACTAGAAGTAGTTGCCAGAGTCGGTTTTTTTATTGGCTTGTCAATTTATAATTATTTTGTGGTGGTTGTCCCGCTTCCACCCGGCAAAAGCAAGGTTCGCAAATGGGTTGAAGGACTATTTGCACCCCAGCCACGGCTGGAACCTATTCCTGTTAAACGAGACTGCTAGGCTTGTTTGTCTTTACTGTCATGCCGCTTCACTGGAAGCGGTTTTTGTTTTTTTCAGCCATCTTTCCCAAACCAGAATTTTGCCGTAAAATTTAGTTAGTAATGTTTTGTGGCTGACCCCTTAAAATTACAAACCGGGAACCCCCGACTCCGCCAGCAGGCGGATGTCGGGGTGATTTTTATCACTTTTATAATTACTAAGAAGGGGATGTTATTTACCGGTGGAGGCGTGCGCGTTTTGCGCCTGTCCCGAAGGACCAGCAAAACACGTGCACGTAGCCGGTAGATAAATTTTTCTACCAGTTAAGTTTGTAATTTTAATAAATCGGCCTCTACCATGATGCAGATTTCCAAATCTGGTAAAACCTTGACGATACTGGTTTTTATTCTGATTGTTTTTGGTTTGGTTATGCTTTCTTCCGCTGGCGTAGTTGAAGGACAGAAACGCTTCGGTTCGCCTTCTTACTATTTTCTCCACCAGTTTCTCTATGGTGTTTTGCCTGGTTTGGCCCTCTTTTTACTTTTTTCCAGGATAAATTACAAATTTTGGAAAAAAATTGCTTTGCCACTTTTGGTTGCGGTAATCGGTTTGATGGTGTTGGTTTTCGTGCCGGGTATCGGCTATGGCTTGAGAGGGGCGCAAAGGTGGTTGGATCTAAAAATTTTTACATTCCAACCTTCGGAGGTGCTGAAGCTCTCACTTGTTATTTATCTGGCCGCATGGTTCAGCAGGCGAGACGGACGAATAGGAGAAAGGATACAATCATTGGCCCCGTTTCTGTTGGTGCTTGGTTTCGTTGGTGTTTTGCTATTATCCCAACCGGATATGGGAACGTTGGTTTTGGTTGCCTTAATTGCTTTGTCAATGTACTTTTTTGCAGGCGCCAAATTTTCTCACTTTGTTGTTTTAATTCTAGTCGCGGGTATTTTACTTGGCGCGCTATCGGTCGTTGAGCCGTATAGATTTGACCGACTTAAGGCCTTTTTTAATCCTTCGTCCGATAAACAAGATACTTCTTATCATATTAACCAGGCTCTTCTGGGAATAGGTTCCGGCGGTATTTTTGGCTTGGGGTTCGGCCAAAGCCGACAAAAAATAAATTTCCTTCCCGAACCGGTAGGCGACTCAATTTTCGCGATAGTTGTTGAAGAGCTTGGCCTTGTTGGCGGGGCTTTTCTTCTCTCGCTGTTTTTGGCCTTGTCGCTAGCCATGATAAATATTGCCAAGACCGTAAGCAATCAATTCGGCGAACTGCTGGTTCTGGGCGTAACAACTTGGGTTTGCGGCCAAGCGCTTATTAATATATTTGCCATCTCCGGCATGATTCCGCTTACAGGACTGCCTTTGCCATTTATAAGTTTTGGCAGTTCGGCTTTGGTATCTATTATGGCCGGTTTGGGAATCGTTTTAAACATTTCCAGGCACGGATAGGACTATCTTTCCTACTTTTGGCTGTTTTCAACATGCTTTGCCACCGCTTGGTTTACTGCTATAATTAAACATAGCGGTTGCGTCGAGAAACCGCGAGTTTTAAGTAAACTAATCAATCGGTTTAGGTTTTGAATAACCAATCAGCTTGGCTGATTAGTTCAAATTCCCAGACCATTTTTAAGATTTATGAAGAGAGTAGTTTCAACGACCGTTTCGTTGGCGATTGCGTTTTCGGCATTTACGGCTTTTGCAGATGACGTAAGCCCAACGCCGACTTCGACTCCAACTGTAATTGTCAGTCCCACTCCCAGTAAAACTCCCAAGTCAGACGAAAACAGGGGTCGTGTTAAGGCAGAAGAAAAAAAGCTGGAAGCCGAGGTCAAAAAGGAACAAAAACGAGTTGAGAAAGCCAGAAAAGAATCTTGCAAAGAACCGTTTGAGAGGGCAAGACAAGCCTGGAAAAATGCCAAGGAAGGAGCGCGAAAGGAATACTTAGCATCAATGGAAACCGCGCGTGCTGCCTGGAATGCTTCCGACAAAAGCAAGGATGCCAAGAAGAAATACCAGACTGCCAAGAAAACCATTCAAGTTAAATTTGCCTTAGATAAAAAAGCCGCAGAAAATGCATGGAAACTTGCAGAGAGGACTTATAAGGCGTGTAGGGCCAACAAACCAATGCCAACCTTTAGTCCGTCGGTAAGTCCTGCCGGATCGCCGACTCCCACAGCAACTCCTTAAATGGCCAGTAAATAAAAAAACTCCGAGTTTAGCTCGGAGTTTTTTTATTTTGGCTTAATGATTTTGTTAGCCTGGATTTCAATCGACTGGCCCTATTTTTTTTAATGGCATTTGTTTTGGCAGCCTTGTCTAGCGCCTTGTAAACTGCCGGCAATATCTGTTTTGCCTTATCAAAATCCTTTGCTGCGACAGTCTGTCTGAATTCCTTAACCAAAGAGCGGAATTTTGTTTTCCGCCTGGAGTTCTGAAGTTTTCTTCTTTTTGATTGCCTTAGGGCCTTTTGGGCCGACTTAGTTATTGGCATAATAACTAGCAATTTAACACACGTATTTATTTTTTGCAACAAAAATGCCCATAAGGTCATTAAATTTCTGACGGGTTGTTTTCAGTTTATTTTTCTAACCTTTAGAAAAATTGACTCAATCGCTGGATTTGCTACTATTAAAAGAGGCACTATGGCTATATAGCCCCATGGCTTTATAGCTTTTTTCTTTATTTTTACAGTAAATCAAAAATCAATGGCAGATTTTTTAATAGAAAAAATTAGAAACATTGGAATAATAGCTCACATTGACGCCGGCAAAACTACTGTTACCGAGCGCGTTTTGTTTTACACCGGCGTATCTCACAAAATCGGAGAGGTACACGAGGGCGAAACCGTAACCGATTGGATGGAACAAGAGCGTGAGCGCGGTATTACCATTACCGCCGCCGCGGTTACTTGCTATTGGGTGCCGACCGGTATGACCAAAAACAAAGACACCGAGCATCGTATTAATATTATAGATACGCCGGGCCATATAGATTTTACGGTTGAGGTAAAGCGATCATTGCGCGTTCTTGACGGTGCAGTTGTCGTTTTTGACGGCGTTGCCGGCGTAGAACCGCAATCGGAAACAAATTGGCGTTATGCCGATGAATACGGCGTGCCAAGAATTTGTTTTATAAATAAGCTGGATCGTCTTGGTGCATCTTTCGACCGTTCCTATAGATCAATTCTTGAGCGTCTAACGCCTAATGCTGTTCGTGTGCAGATTCCCGACGGTGAAGAGGATCAATTCCAGGGTGTCGTTAATCTTCTTGATATGAAGTATTTCAGATTTGAGGGTGAGCACGGAGAGCGTGTCGTTGAGGCTGAAATACCATCTGAAGACCTGCGCAAGCGAGCAGAATTATTGAGAGCCGAGTTAATTGAGAAAATTGTTGAACATGACGATGAGACAATGTCTGAATATCTTGAAGGCAAAGAAATTACAACCGAACGACTTAAGAAGATTTTGCGTAAGGCAACAATTGAAAATAAGCTAGTGCCCGTTTTTGCTGGTTCGGCTTTGCGTGATAAGGGCGTGCAGTTTGTTTTGGATGGTGTCGTGGATTATCTGCCTTCACCCGTAGACAAACCGCCAGTCAAAGGAATTGATCCCAAAACTAGCAGCGAGCTTAGCCGTGAACCAAGTGATGCTGCTCCGTTCTCTGCGCTAGCCTTCAAGGTTGCTACTGATCCATATGTTGGTCAACTAACATTTTTTAGAGTCTATTCAGGCGTGCTTATTGCTGGTTCCTATGTTCTAAATAGTTCTACTGGTCAACAAGAAAGAATTGGAAGAATCCTTCGTATGCGTGCCAATGACCGTGAGGAAATAAAAGAAGTTTTTACAGGAGGAATTGCGGCTACGGTGGGACTCAAGGCGACCAAAACCGGAGATACGCTTTGCGATCAGAACAATTCTATTATTCTTGAAAAAATAGTTTTTCCGGAGCCGGTTATTTCTTTGCGTATAGAGCCCAAAACAAAAGCAGACCAGGAAAAAATGAGTTTGGCACTCAAGAAGCTTTCGGACGAGGATCCGACATTTAGGATAAAGACAGACGAGGAGACAGCTGAAACAATAATTTCTGGCATGGGCGAATTACATTTGGATATTATTGTTGATCGTATGAAACGGGAGTTTAGTGTTGGTGCCAATGTGGGCCGCCCCCAGGTTGCTTATAAAGAAACAATCAGGGAAACAGCCCAAGCAGAGGGTAAATATATCAGACAGTCGGGCGGACGTGGTCAATACGGTCATGTTTGGTTGCGAGTTGAACCGCAGGAGCGTGGCGGTGGTTTTGAATTTGTTGATGCGATCAGAAGTGGTGTTATCCCGCAGGAATTTATCCCTGCCGTTGAGAAGGGTGTTCATGAAGCGTTGGATAAGGGCGTGATAGCCGGTTATCCTTTGGTTGATTTAAAAGTTACTTTATATGACGGCACCTACCATGAAGTGGATTCTTCAGAAATTGCCTTTAAGATTGCCGCAGTCATGGGATTGCAGGAAGCCACAAGACGCGCCAAACCAGTATTGCTAGAACCGATTATGAAAGTTGAAGTCATTGTGCCAGACAAATTCTTGGGTGAGGCCACAGGCGATCTTAACTCACGCCGAGGCAGAATTGAACAGATGTCCGACCGTTCACCGCTCAACCTCAAGGTGATTGATGCCAAGGTTCCTCTCTCGGAAATGTTTGGTTATGCCACCACAATCCGCTCTCTTAGCGAAGGCAGGGGGACTTACACGATGGAGTTTGACCATTATGAAGAAGTCCCGAATAATATCGCCGAGCAAATTAAAGAAGGCAAAAAATAGTTGCACGACACACTCCTTTTTGTTAAGGTTAATTGTAATGGCAGAGAAAAATAAAAAAGGCAAAATGACTTTAGATAAATTGGCCCTAATGGTAGGCAATGGTTTTAATGCTGTAGATAAGAGATTTGAGCAAGTAGATAAAAGATTTGAGCAAGTAGATAAAAGATTTGGGCAAGTAGATAAAAGATTTGGGCAGATAGATAAGAGATTTGAGGATATGGACGGCAGGTTTGATGTTCTTGAAAACAAGGTTGATCGTATAGAATCAGAGCTTATCGGAGTGGTAAATAAGGTAGAAAATTTGGATGTGTCGCTAAACAGAGAAATTAAGCAGGTTAAAAAGCGAGTTGATAAATTAGAAAACGCGGTTTTTGTCAAATCTTAATTATGTCAATTACATATATAATTTTAATAATCGTGGCTGTGGTGGTTTTGTGGTTGGCCGGGGCTTTTAACGCGCTAGTCAGATCGCGTAATCGTGTTAAAGAGTCATGGTCAGATATTGATGTCCAGTTAAAGAGGCGGTACGACTTAATTCCAAACCTTGTTGAAACCGTAAAGGGTTATGCTAGCCACGAAAAAGATGTTTTTGAAAGAGTGATAAAGGCGCGTTCTGCCGCTATGGGAGCGCATGGCGTGGCCGAGCACGGTCAAGCCGAGAATATACTGTCAGGTGCCCTTAAGAATCTTTTTGCTTTGACCGAAGCATACCCGACTCTGCGCGCTTCGGAGAATTTTGCTAAATTGCAGGATGAATTGTCCGATACCGAAAATAAAATCCAAGCTGCTCGTCGATTCTACAATACCAATGTTCTGACCCTCAATACCAAGATTGAGCAGGTCCCGACCAATATGGTTGCCTCAATGTTCGGATTTAAAAAAGAACAGTTTTTCGAGCTTGGCAATTCCGCCGAAAAAGAACCGGTGAAGGTTAGCTTTTAATTTCATCAAAAATTACAAACTGAAACAGCAAAATAGTTTATTTTCCGGCTACGCGCGCGTGTTTTGCTGGCCCTTCGGGACAGGCGCAAAACGCGCGCGCCTCCGCCGGGAAACTCGCTTCGCTGGAAGTCTATCTTGTTAATTTGCGAACGATAAAAACCGCCGATTGGTATCGGCTTGGGGTTTGTAATTTTTGATAGTTTGTGCAGATAACTTTTATGACTTCAAATAAAACCAAATACATATTTGTAGCCGGGGGAGTGATGTCCGGCGTGGGCAAGGGCGTGGCAACCGCGTCCATAGGCCGTATTCTTAAGGAATACGGCTTTTCCGTAACAGCCGTAAAAATTGACCCATACATAAACGTAGATGCTGGAACCATGAACCCGGTTGAACACGGAGAAGTTTTTGTTACCGAAGATGGCTTAGAATGCGATCAGGACATAGGGAATTACGAAAGATTTTTGGATCAAAATATTCTGAAGACCAATTATATGACTACCGGTTCTGTTTATCAGGCGGTAATTCAAAAGGAAAGGAATCTTGAATATGGCGGAAGATGTGTAGAGGTCGTTCCGGACGTACCCAATGAGGTCATAAGTAGGATTAAAAACGCAGCCAGACTGAATAGGGCTGATTTTGTCCTTGTGGAAATAGGCGGAACGGTGGGTGAGTATCAGAACCTCCTGTTTCTTGAAGCCGCTAGAATGTTGAAACTTGCCGAATCGGCTAATGTTTTGTTTTTGCTGGTGAGCTATTTGCCGATACCGCAGATGGTTGGCGAAATGAAGACCAAGCCAACTCAATATGCGGTCCGTACCCTCAATATGTCCGGCATACAGCCGGATATGGTTATTGCCAGATCATCAGTTTCGCTAGACAGTGAACGCAAGAAAAAAATATCCGTTTTTTGCGGTGTGGCGGAGCAAGATATAATATCTGCACCGGATGTCGAATCAATTTATGAGATACCCGTCAATTTTGAAAAAGACAAGCTGGGTCTAAGAATTTTAGGCCATTTTGGCCTGACTGGCGCAAAAAAGGACTTTTTCAAATGGAAAAATCTGGTAAATAAAATTAGAAATAAAAAACTAATGCCGGTAAAAATAGGCATAGTCGGAAAATATTTTGCAAGCGGTGATTTTATTCTTGCTGATTCTTACATATCGGTCATAGAGGCAGTCAAACACGCCGCTTGGGCCAATAATCGCAGGCCGGTTATCACTTGGCTTAATGCAGAAGAATATGAAAAAAGCAATCGTGCCTTGGCACGGTTAAAGGAATTTGACGGGATAGTTGTACCCGGTGGATTTGGTTCGCGTGGCGTTGAGGGCAAAATTAAAGTCATAAATTTTGCGCGAACCAGGAATATTCCTTTTCTGGGCTTATGTTATGGTTTGCAACTTGCTGTTGTTGAATTTGCCAGGAATGTCTGTGGCCTGAAAGGAGCGCATACTACCGAGATAAAACCGGAGACAGCACACCCGGTAATTTGCACAATGAGTGAACAATTAGCTAACATTGCAAACAAAAATCTAGGTGGTACGATGCGGCTTGGCGGCTATGTTTGTGAAATAAAAAACGGCACGTTGGCGCACAAAATATTTGGTTCAGACATGATTTGTGAGCGGCACCGGCACAGGTATGAGGTCAACAATAAATACCTGGACGAACTTGAGAAAGGGGGTTTGATAAGATCGGGGATTAATCCCGATAAAAACCTGGTGGAAATTATAGAATTGCCGAAACATAAATTTTTTGTTGCCACTCAATTCCACCCCGAACTTAAATCTCGCCCGTTCAACCCGCACCCGATATTCAGAAGTTTTATCAAAGCCGCAGCCAGTAAATGATTAATCTCTACCAACAAAAAGATTCAAATATACGTAAAACATGGTTGTTGATAACAATGTTTTTGATTTTAATAATTGGGTTGGGTTGGCTGGCCGGCTATTTTTTGCAAGCGCCTCAGATTCTGTATTTTGCGATTATTTTGGCAATAGTAATGAACGTTGTTGCCTACTGGAACTCGGCCAAAATTGCTTTATCCATGTCGGGAGCCAAACCAACAAAGCGCGAAGAAGACTTATATCTACATCGCATGATTGAAAACCTATCTATTACTGCTGGCTTGCCCATGCCGAAGGTTTATAAAATTGATTCCCCGCAAATTAATGCTTTTGCCACTGGTCGCGATCCCAAACATGCCGCCATTGCGGTTACGGCCGGCGCTTTAGAGAAGTTGCAGAACGAAGAATTGGAGGGTGTTTTAGCCCATGAGTTATCTCATATTGGCAATCGCGATATATTGGTTTCAACGGTTGTCGTGGTTTTAGCGGGCGTAATGGCGATTGTCGCCGACTGGTTTTTGCGAGTGAGTTTTTGGGGCGGACACGACGACGACAATCGCGGTAGCGGTATATTGCTCTTTGTTGGTTTGTTCGTAGCGATTCTGGCTCCGTTGGCTTCAACACTTATTCACCTGGCTGTTTCTCGGAAGCGCGAATATCTTGCTGATGCTTCAGGCGCTTTGCTGACCCGTTTTCCAGATGGTTTGGCTTCTGCTCTTGAAAAAATCGGTAATGATCACTCCCACCTCAAACATGCCCACAATGCCACGGCCCATCTTTTTATTTCATCGCCGTTCAAGGGAAAGGAAGGTACTAATTGGTTGGCAAAATTGTTCAGCACCCATCCGCCTCTTGAGGAAAGAATCAGAATTTTACGCGGGATGAAGATGTGATATAACTAAAATTTATGGAAGGGTGCCGGAGCGGTCTAACGGAACGGCTTGGAAAGCCGTGACCTTAACGGGTCCCGTGGGTTCGAATCCCACCCCTTCCGCCTTGACAATTATTGACATACGATGCTATGTCAATAATTGGCATAATGATGTTGTGGGATTCGAAGGGTATTTCAAAAATATAAACTGCTTTATATTTTTGAAAACCCAGGCTGTGGGTGAGAAATTTTAGATGTAACTTGTTACCTAAAATTTCAAAGGAACAGGAATCCCACCCCTTCCGCCAGATTACCGAGTTTGAATCGAAGCAATCCACAAAACTTTTTGAGCTCGACGCGCTCGTTCTTAATTTTTATATTCCAAAATATCTCCAGGTTGACATTCCAATGCCCGGCAGATTGCTTCTAAAGTTCCCAATCTAACAGCTTTTGCCTTGCCATTTTTCAAGACGGAAATATTGGCCATTGTGATGCCAACTTTCTCGGCAAGCTCGGTGACACTCATCTTCCGTTTTGCTAACATGACGTCAATGTTAATGATGATTGCCATAGCCTTAAATGGTTAAATCGTTCTCGGACTTTATATCGATGGCACTTTGTAAAGTTTTTTCAAACACGGCCACGGCGGTGGCGATTACGATAGAAATAAAAGTAGTCACAATAGACACGGCAATAAAACCCGCTGGATCGTCACCTTCAGCATGAAATATCCTTATGTATAGTGCTGACATCACAATTAAGATACTCAATACGATTGCGCAATACTTTATAGTCCTTAAAGCCTTTACAGAGTCTAGTGAGAATACTTTATTTTGCCCGATATATCCGAGCAATTTGAACGCTTGATATAGGGCAACAAAAAATGCGATAGATTAAATACTAAACAGGTCTAAGTTTGCGGCTCTCCCCTCGGTCAATGGAAACCTGATCATGATGGCCAGCGCCACGATGCCAATGAGCACAATGACTACCTGAAGAAATATTGTCGAGCTTCTTTTCATGTGTGGTTCTTATAAATTTTTTATATTTTCATCTTAATTTATTTGCTTATCGTTTGTCAATATGTATTTATCGTTATAAAAAATCTCTCACGTTGAGAGATTTGTAAAAAATACCGAATAAAAATTATAACTTTTTTGCGATGGATAGCAATAAGATCTCGGAAGTGCCTTCGCCTATGGTCAAGAGCCGTGCATCGCGGAAGTTGCCTTCTACCTTGCTTTCTTCCATATAACCAGTTCCACCCACAAGCTGTATTGCTTCATGACAAACGTCAATAGCAATCTCACTAGCTGTTAATTTAGCTTTGCTGGCCTCATTTTCAAAAGGAAGATTTTCGTCAGCCAGTCGGGCAGCTGCCAGTGTTGCCTGCCAAGCGATCCATAGCTGGCAATCCATCTTTGCAAGTTTTGCTTGCGTCAACTGCTTATTGAATAGGCTACCACCAGAAACCATTCTTATGGGTGTATATGCAATAGCGCGTTCTAGCGAGTCTCTTGCCAATCCAAGGGCAAATCCCGCTATTGCAAGACGCCCTCGCCGAAGTACCGCTTTGATTGATTCTTGAGCTTGGCCGGGGTAACCAAGCAAATCTTTTATTTCAACATTCAGGCCGTCAAAAATAATTTCGGCCGTATCGCTTTCATTCATCCCCATTTTTTTACCAAGAGGCCGTGCCTTAATGTTTTGGCAATGTTTTTCTTTTTCAACAATACAAGCAGAAATACCAAGCTGGTTGCTGTTATTTTTGCCGCGCGCCGTTACGACGTAAATGCCCGCATGGCAGCCGTTGGTGATAAAAGTTTTTAAGGCATCAAGTTTCCAAAGTTCTGCTTCTGTTTGTTCCAGCATTGATTTCATTCCCCCAAAAGCGTTAGAGCCTGCTCCGGGCTCTGTTAAACACCAAGCGCCCAATTCTCCGGATGCAAGCCGAGGCAGATATTTTTGCTTTTGTTCTTCACTGCCGGCTTGCAAAATGTGTGAAACGGCAAGATTGTGGCCGGCAAGGGTCAGTGCCAATGATCCTGAAAATGCCGCTATTCCCTCAATAACCGGCAGGAATTCCGTAAGCGTATAGCCCATGCCACCGTAATCTTCTGGTATTAGGGCGCCGAGATATCCGCATTTTGCCATTGCGGCGACTATATTTTCCATGAAAATTTTTTTCTTTTCCGACTCATTTTTTAAATTAATATGTGGCTGGACTTCTTGAAGAGAGAATTCCCTGACCTCATTTGCGATGTGGAGCAAGTCTTCGCGGTATATGCTTCTTTGCAACACTTTGTTCATACTCCCCCCCAAATTGTTAAAAAACTGCAGCAGGCTTATAATAACATCATTTTTTAAAAATGCAAGAGGAACTCACCTTTTTTTTGCAATAAAAAGCTGCCATTTGTGGCAGCAAGTTCTCGTTACGTTTTTGTTATGTTTTTGCTCTCTCGCGAATTTGGCTGAAGGTTTCATCAACTAGGAGTGAACCGTCGCGGAACACTTCCTTTAGCTCATCTGGCAGAACATTGTCACTGGCTTGTACAGTTTTAAATGAGCCGTCCATGTCTCGTACGAGGGACAAACGTCCGGCTTTGGACTTTTTCTGGTGATCTGTAACCGGATCTTTTGAAACATTAAGCCATCTTGCGCCTACGCAAGATGTTTCAACGCGTATCGCACTACATTTGAAGGCGAATTTTTGTGAATCACGGTTCACTTTTTGTAGTAATCCACCGCCAGAACCAAAAGCGATATTGTCCGCAGACCAGTTGGCATTTTTCATTGCTTCCAGAACCGAACCGATCATGTCGTGGTCTATGCCGTCTCCCTGGATGACTCGCACATGCGGATCAAGAACACGATACCCCCTTTTATTTACAGTGCATCCGAAAGCCTCGCCTAGGATGTCCAAAACCTGCACAACTATTTCTGGAGGATGTCCGCTGTCGGGGCGAATAACCAGAGTGCCGTCTCTTCCCATCACTTTGGCGCGTAACTTTTTTCCCCAGATATTCATGCAGGCGTTAAAGACGTCGTAACTGTCGCTTACCACTGCCACAAGACCGGTAGAGAATTGTTTTAGCATGTTTTCATAGGCATAGCTTTCGTATTCTTTGCCCCAGGCGGTTATCGTGCTGTGTTCTGCCGCTGGAATTGAAAATCCGGCCATGTCTTCATGATAGTAATTGCTGGCAATATCAATCGCGGCCAGAGTGTCGGTCCCCTTAAAACTGACCAAATGTGCTGCTCCGCCAATTCCAGCTGATTCCACCGATGTGCTGCCGCGGAAACCGAAATCGTGAAGTTTAAAATCAACCAAGTTTGGATCGCCGGTTTCTTCCAAGTGTCTAAGTATAAGTTTTCGTGACATCCGACTATTGGTGCAAACCGTGGTCGGATACCAAACCTGTACCGCCAATGTTTCAAGATAATTGGGGAGCCACCAGCATTTTGGATCAGTATTTTCAAATGTCATAAGAACATTAGAAACAGGGACAGTCGTGCCTTCAGGTATGGCTTTGATGGAGATGGGCAGGCGTCCGCCATGTTCGTTTACGATGTGTTTCCAACCGGCTTCGTTGAAAATTGCGTTGTTGCCAAAATGTTTTTTGAAGTATTCGTCGGCTTCTGCTATTTTTTCGTAAGTTACCTGAACGCCGGCAAAATAATGCTTCAGGATGTATTGTAGACCAAAAAAAGTAACTTCCGGCCAGCGTCCACCTCTGCTCTCAAAATAAGAATAAACATGCGTGGTGTTCGGCGGGTATTGTCTAAAGTGGGTTACCTTGTAACTGTCGGTCAATTTAATAATATTGTGTTCGTTGCTTGTTCGGTTTGTAATTGTTTTGTTCGTCATGATTTCCTCCTTTCGTTTTGTTCTTTAATATGTTCAAGAAAACGAATGCCAAGCGGCTGGTGTTCTTTGGTCAGGCATCTCGGTAAAGATTCAAGCCTAACCCAGCGAACTTCTTCCACGTCATCGCCGGCTTGCGGACTTCCGAAGATGTATGTCGCGGCAAAGAGAAAGGTCATTATACCGTCATTTCGTCCACGATAACGCCAGTCGTCTACTGGCATTGAGCCAATCGGTTCCAATTCCCTGATTTCAATATTTGCTTCTTCAAAAACCTCGCGCTTTGCTCTGGTTTCCAAATTATCATCTCCTGGTTCCATGAACCCGCCGATAAACCGTAATCCGTCTTCGCCACTTTTTCTGCACAGAAGGACTTTTTCTGGTTTGCCGTCGGTAGATTTTTGTATTATCCCTATGTCCACAGTTTGATAGGAAATTGGGAAACGATTAGCGCAGGCGTAAATAACCCCCGCGCGGAAATCCCTGGAATCCCGGACACTTTGGGCTATTTTTCTACGTAGATCCGTTCCGGACGGAACGGTAATCGTCTCTATTTCCTTGGTTGGCCATTTTCCAGAATATCTTGGTATAAAGCTTTCACGGGAGCCGTATAATATTGCGCTATCGGTCGGAAATGTTTTGGCAATGACAGTATCTAGATTTTGAGACCACTTTTCATCTGAGTCGTAATCTTCAAGAGGGACAATGGTGGCCCAAGGAAAAGCTGTTTGCATCATTCTGGCCCTTGTCGGGTAATCCAGCGGATCATCTGGTGAAAGCCGTACAGGGGAGCAGCCAAGGCAGATTAAAACTTTTCCGTGTTTTTTGTGTACTTCTTCAAGAAGCATGCGGTGTCCCTCATGGGGGGAATCTACCT
The DNA here is from genome assembly GCA_016181175.1 of Candidatus Yanofskybacteria bacterium. Lineage (NCBI taxonomy): Bacteria > Candidatus Yanofskyibacteriota > Candidatus Yanofskyibacteriota bacterium. Next base: position 77,349 of record JACOZV010000004.1, on the reverse strand, counting down.
GGAATCTTCCTACTACTACGCCGACTTTGTTCACATATCCTCCCTTAATTTTTTATAAATTTTTAAATAACACTCGGCTTCAATTCCGGAGCCGGGATATAGACAACAAGTCGTCCATGTCCCGACCCCAGCTGTTAATTCCTATTTCAAATTATATTAGCAACGGTTAATGATTGTTTGCGGAAACGGTATAACGCGGCAGGTCTATTCGCCGCGCCGAGCCTTTCTTTTTCAGTGGGTCTTATTAAATCAAGCGAAAGAAACTTTTTTCTGAAATTACGCCTGTCAAACCGGCGTCCTAAAATTATTTCGTAGAGATTCCGCAATTCTCCGAAAGTAAATTCGTTTGGCAACAGCGCGAAAGCTATATTAGTATAGGAAAGTTTTGCACGCAGCCTTTCAAGTGCGACTTGGATTATTTTTTTGTGGTCGTAGGCTAGACGGGGCAGTTTTTTTATTGAAAACCAGCACGGACTATTTTCGGGAGTAGTTCCTAAGTTATAGTTAATATCATTTTTTTTGTCAATGGCCAGATATGCTACAGCAACAACTCTGCCGCGAGGGTCTCTATTTATGCCGCTAAAAGTATAAAGTTGCTCAAGATACATTTGCTTTATAGCGCCTTTTTCACGAGAGTGTCTGCGTGCTGCTTCGTCTGCGGTTTCTTTTGGAAGTATTAAGCCGCCGGGTAGGCCCCAGTGGTTTGTAAAATGGGGAGGGCGATTAACTTTGATAAGGCGTACCAGTAACCTCCCGTTTGTAAATTTAAAAATAGCGGTATCGGCAGCCAGCACTGCAAATCTTAAGTTTTTGGGCCGTTTTTCCATAGTTAGCGTATAATATACACATACTATTCCAGCCCCGAAAATTTGTCAACAACTACTGCCTGTGGATAACTTTTTGACCATCAAAATCCATTGGTATAAAAACTTTTAATAAATTGTCTTTGTTTTTATTTTAAATATGTGATTATAATAGGTAATAATGGCTGGTAGTGTAATTGACCAAATAAAAGAGAAGGTTGACATAGTTGACCTGATTTCTGGTTATTTGAAACTGCAGAAATCGGGGATTAACTACAAGGCGCGCTGTCCGTTTCACAACGAGAAATCCGGCTCGTTTTTTGTTTCGCCGGAACGGCAGATTTGGCACTGTTTTGGATGCAATTTGGGAGGTGACGCATTCGGCTTTGTTAAACAGATTGAAGGTGTTGAATTTCCGGAAGCTTTGCGTATACTGGCGGCCCGTGCCGGGGTTAAACTTGAGCGCCAAAGCCCAGAATATGAAGAATATCAGAGCGCCAAGACCAAACTGTACGAAGTGTGCGAACTTGCGATGAGGTTTTTTGAGAAGCAGCTGCATGAGTCATATGTCGGGAGGCAGGCGCTTGCTTATTTGTGCGAGAGGGGATTAACCGAGGAATCGATTAAAGAATTTCATCTTGGTTACGCGCCGGAATCGTGGAGTGCGCTTTATGAATTCCTTGGGCGAAGTTATGATAATGGCGAAATCTTTAATGCTGGTTTGATTGTTAAGAAAGACGCCGGTGGTTACTTTGATAGATTCCGTTCACGGATTATGTTTCCAATTTTTGATATAAATAGCCAAGTTGCGGGATTCACTGGTAGGGTTTTTGGTGAGCTTGCAGAACAGGAAAATGTCGGAAAATATGTTAATTCACCGCAGACACCGATTTACGACAAAAGCCGCATACTCTACGGACTTGATCGGGCAAAACTAGATATTAGGCGCGCTGACAGATGTCTTGTGGTAGAAGGCAACATGGATGTTATCATGTCGCATCAAGCCGGCGCTAAGCATGTAGTGGCTTCTTCCGGTACTGCCTTGACTGATGGTCACTTCAAGACAATCAAGAGATATACTGATAATCTTGATCTTTGTTTTGATGCCGATAACGCCGGTACCATGGCAACCGATCGGGGTGTGGATTTGGCTCTTGCCAAAGGATTTAATGTTGGTATAATTACCATATGCGAGTCTGATCTCAAGGACCCCGCCGATTACGTTAAAAAGTACGGCGAAAAATGGTCCGAATACGCACAAAAATCCAAACCGTTTATGGATTTTTATTTTGAAACAGCCAAAAGTTCTTTTGACCTTGCCACTGCATTGGGCAAAAAGCTCTTCAGTCAGAAACTTATGCCGTTTCTTGCTTCAATGGCGAATAAAATAGAACAAGCTCATTGGGTAAGTGAAATTGCTTTGGCACTCAAGACAAAAGAAGATGTTTTGTATCAAGAGTTAACCGCGGTTAAACCCAGGATTGTAGAAGACCTGCCAGAGTCGGCAGTGACGACAGATGCCAGTAATAAATCATTGGCCGGCAATTTGGATTTTCAGGAGGAAGTTTTGCTTTCACTAATAATTAAAAAACCCGAACTAGTTCAAAAAATCAGCAAAGAAAACGAGGAGTTTCTTTCCCCGCAGTTTAAAGATTTGACACAAAAAATTAATTTGGAACAAAGTGACCCGGTTATCGCGCAGTTGACTCACGCAGTTGGATTTGAAGGTGGTGAGGCGACTGTGGCGATTAGTCCCATGAATTTGGAATTTGCGTATCTTAAATCACAGGAAATGTGGAAGGATTTTAAAGATCAAGAGCTGGGTGAAGAATTTGAGAAATTAGTCGGTCAGATAAAAAAACGCAAGATAACCGCGCGGCTGGCTGAACTGGAATATGATATAAAATCAGCCGAGAAGAGCGGTGAAAAAGCAAAACTTGTTGCGCTTGTGTCCGAGTTTTCCAGGGTTTCTAAGCAGCTATAAAATTAAAGTCAGTGAACTATGCCAAAAAAATCTAAAAAATTAAAAAAAATAAATAAAAAGAAAACCACCAAAAAGAAAGTGGTGTTAAAGTTGCGCAAAAAAAATAAAAACCGAAGCAGGCCAAGGAAAAAGCAAGAAAAGAAAATAACAAGAGTTGCCAAGGCTGTCATAAGCGAGGATGTCGTTTTGCGGCTGATAGAGAAGGGCAGACATAGGGGATTTATTACCGAAGCCGAAATTCTCAACGCTTTTCCTAACGTTGAAAAAGATATTGAAGGTTTGGAGCGGCTTTATGAGCGGTTGGAAGCGGCCAATATCAATGTGATGGATACTGGCAAGGTTTTTGCCGAGGAACGTACCAAAGAACAAGAAGATAAAAAAAAGCTTGAAGAAGAGCAGATAGAAGCCGGCTCGGATTCGGTTCAGATGTATTTGCGCGAGATTGGCCAGTATCCGCTTTTGCGCGGTGAAGAAGAGGCAGAATTGGCAAAGAAAATTGAAAAAGGAGACGAATCGGCACGCCAGAAATTAATGCTTTCCAATTTACGTCTCGTGGTTTCCATTGCCAAAAAATATGTCGGCCGTTCTGCCAATTTGACAATGCTTGATTTGATCCAAGAGGGGAATATAGGCTTGTCGCGTGCAGTGGAGAAGTTTGATTATAAACGTGGTTACAAGTTTTCTACTTATGCAACTTGGTGGATAAGGCAGGCGATTACCCGTGCATTGGCCGATCAGGCTCGCACTATCCGTATTCCGGTGCATATGATTGAGACCATTAACAAGTACCAGCAGGTGGTGAGGCGTTTAGTGCAGGACTTGGGTCGCGAACCATTGCCAGAAGAAGTAGCTGCAGAAATGGGCGTTGAAGTTGACAAGATTCATCATATAATGAAAATTTCACAGGACACTGTTTCTCTTGAGGTGCCGGTTGGAAATGATGATGACGAAGGATCACTTTTGGCTGATTTTATTGCCGACGAGGAAACAGCTACTCCGGAAACAATGGCCGGACGACGTATACTGCGCGATCACCTTCAGGAGATAATAAGTGAATTATCATCCCGCGAACAGAAGATATTGGAGATGCGCTTTGGACTTAGGGACGGCGTGACACACACACTTGAAGAAGTGGGCAAAGTCTTTGGTGTTACTCGGGAACGCATAAGGCAAATTGAAGCAAAGGCGTTGGACAAAATACGACAGCACCATGCGGTAGGAAAGTTAAAGGGATATTAACTAAAAGCGGCGGTCACTGACCGCCGCTTTTAGTTAAAAATAAAAAACCCGCTCTTAAATGAGCGGAAGTTTACTTGCCTTTACAAAACATTTTCTGCATCGGGCGGTATATATATTTTCATCGCCTATTTCAATTTGCTTACCGGAGCCGCCTATTTTTTGTGTAAATGATGCCTGTGCATTGCGGCATTCAGTGCAAATGGCTGTCAGTAGGAGTATCTCATCTGCTCTGGCCATTAAATCTGGCATAATTCCGAATGGTCTTGCATCGGCGTCCATGTTCAAGCCGGAAACCATGATTGTAAAATCATTATTTTTCTCTGTTTCTAATAAATCTAAAATAAGATCTAGAAACTCAAAAGTCAGAAATTGAGCCTCATCAATAGCGAGAATTTCTGTGTGGAAATGAGTGAGTTCAATTTGTAGTTTACGTCCGGAATCTACTCTTGCCATTTGTAATCTATGATAGTCACTTAGTCTTTGATCTTTTGATATCAGATCAAAAATATTTCTAGTTTTTCTATTATCAATGTCTGGCCTGACAAGTAGCATGGTTTTTTCTGCAAATACTGCCCTGCGCAGTCTTCTGGCAAGCTCCTCACTTTTACCCGAAAACATTGGCCCTGTAATGACCTCTAGTCTTGCCATCAACGCCCCCGATGATAATTTTTAAACAACATAAAAAATTATACAGAATTTAAGAAATAATTCAACGTTGAATCATTGTCGTAATTTTGCTATGATATTACTACAATTTAATAATTCCGGGATAGCTCAATGGTAGAGCGGCTCCCTGTGGAGCATAACGCAGCTTTCTGTCGAAAGGCAGATCGAATAATGGGGTTAATTGCTGGAAGCCTAAAATCTAAAAGATTATGGTAATCAGCAGCCAAGCCAGATTTTTTATAAAAAGTCTGGAAGGTTCAGAGACTAGAGGAAACTCGTACATCAACTGTAAGGTTGATGGAAACGCCCCATATCCGAAAGGATAATGATATAGTCCACCCCGATACGAAAGTATTGGATAATGTGTAAGGAGATGGTTGCAGGTTCGAGTCCTGCTCCCGGAGCAGATCTCGTGATTTAGGGTCAGAAACCCCGAATCGTGAGATAGGATGTGGGTTTTCGGAGGTTCGAAAATAATTCTTTCGAAGTTCCGCCAATCCACCCACAAGGACTTCTGATGCTGTTACAGCAGCATCCGGAGAAAAAGAAGTTCTTGCGGTACCGTGAGGTTGTCTTAAAGGTTTACTGGAAACTTCGCCTTGCGCGAGGTTTTTAGTTTGTACGAATACTGGATTTACTTTCGGCATCCATTCCGACAAGAAATCAAAGGCAAGCGTGTAGTTAGGCGTCATCTTGCCATCCTGCAAGCTATGCTCGGTAAATACGTGGCTTAATAGCAGCCGTTTGTCGTCCACCGTGGCTTTCTTGCTTGAGTAGATCTCTTGCGCTTTCATTGCAAGTTCGTGGACGGCATAGCCGGCTTCGTAATAAGCCGTGCGCGCCTCACTTAACTTTTGCAGCGCATCAAGCGCATCATCCTTCTCGCGCGTAAAGTCATCAATGAGTTTTTTGCACATATCCGCCGGCATCTTGCCGTCGAGCTTCTCTTTATACGCCGCCTCGATCCGTCTATCGGCGGTTGCGATGATCCGGTTTAACTCCTCTCGCTTTGAGGTGTTGTATTTGATCTCTTCGGTGTGGCTTTCTTTAAGCTGCTTCTCAAGCCACTGCAGCAAGCGCGTGTTTATCGGGGCAACTCGATCAAAGTATGGGAAAAGCTGTTCTTCGACAGCTTCCTGCCGGACATACTTTTTTTGCTTGCAGTTTCGGTAATGGCTACAGTGAGCGTACCAATGATTTTTTTGTATTTCCCACGTAACAGTGCCTTTGCACTCTCCGCAGCGCAGCATCGCCTTAAATATAGGGAGGTGTTTCCTATACATGGGATATTTGATCTTCCGGACAAGTATTTTTTGAACGTCGTCAAACAATTCTTTCGGAATAAGGGGTTCGTGTTCTGCTTTAACAACCTCGCCTTTCCATCGCATCTTGCCGTAATAAAATGGATCCGAAAGCAATTGATGCAATCTACTCTTTCCAACCCTTTTACCCTCGCGGTTGCGCAAACCTTCCTTGTACATAACCCTTACCAAAGAAAGCGTTGAGTAATTACCGGTAGCGTAAAGCTCAAACATCTTACGGATATATGGGGCGATCTTCTCGTCAATTTCGTGCGTTTTATGCCCTTTGTCGCCGATCGTGCGATACCCAAGCGGCGGCTTCGTAGGAAGCCATCCTTGCGCGATCTTTTCCTTTTGCCCCTTCTTCACTTCTTCGGATAGATTGTTTGAATAGAAACGCGCAATAGCCACCTTCATATCCCACACAAGGTTATCGTGTGCCTTTGTATCAGCGTTAAGAATAAAGTTTTCCTTTACAAAGTGAACCTGCCGACCGGTAGTGTCTTTATCCTTTACCCAATCGTCAATTGTGCTGGCGTCTTTAAGGTTGCGTGTTAATCGATCAATCTTTTCACACAGAATGATCTTTATTTTTTGATCAGTGGCGTATTTCAGTGCTTCCTGAAATGTCTTTCGTACCTGCTTTCCGCTCGCTGATTCCGTGATCTTATAGATCTTGATGATCTTAAAATCTCGTTTATCGTCTGTAGCGTATGCCTCAAGTAGCTTTTCCTGCGATTCAAGCGAATAACCCTCATCGGCTTGCTCCTTCGAGCTTACGCGGCAAAAGGAAATCGCCTTATTTTTAGTTGTATTTTGTTCGTTTTTCATAAACTTAAAGGGAGCGGTGGTACCCCAGTCGCTTTTTCCGTGAGGATTGGCTTCCGGCACCGCCCCCCTTAAGGGCAGAAGCCAATAAAAAATCACGGATTGTAGTGCAACTGGGGGTACATTGCCATTATACTATCAATACATTGTCGATACAATGTTTACTTTTTTCCTTGTTTTTCTCTTCGGGGCTTGACAAACAAATACACGTTTTCAATCAAGCCATCTTTTCTTTGCGTGCAATACTTGCTTCGAAGCTTGACAATACGACACGCACTCCTGTTCAACCCCATCTTTTATGCGCACATTACTACTGTAGTTATATCCATGTACACTTTGACAACGAATACAACCCAGCTTGCTGCCAGATAAAAATCTGACAATGAATACAACTCAAGCATCCCTGATCTTATTTGTTTTTCTTCTGTGGTAAGAATCGCGTGCTATTTTACGGTGTTGTGCTGGATGCGCTGCACACCACTTCTGCCAGCGCGAATACTCGTTTATAACCCACTGTAGCTTGAGCGCGCGCCCCTTGCGCTTGCAGCGCTTTACAATAGCGTTCCATGCCGCCGGATTGCGCCTTCGCCATGCTCTAAATTGTTCGGTTCGATTCTTCATAGTTTTTTTACCGACAACACAGACAGCAATTCCTATTTCTTTATTTACCCCTACAACCCCAAAACCTACAGGGGGAAAGTGCCGTCTATGCTGTCGATGCTGTCTTTTGCAGGTTCTTCTGCTGGTTTTTCGGAAGACGGCATAATTTCAGTGCTGTCATCACCGCGCAATATCTTTGATATTTTTATCTTCCGTTCAGTATCTTTCGTTTGCTCGACCTTTATGCCGGCGTCAGCAAGGTTCGGTATAACCGCTTCAATGCGCCTCCAAAGCCAGTTTGCCTGTCGTGGATAATCCTTCGCTTCTTTTACCTTGAGATCGTCGGCTATCGGATCCATTAGTCGCAAAAGAGCAGATGGTGTATCTTCGAAAACATCATTATCTTCCATGAGCTTGATGATGACTGCTGCTGTGGCGCTTGCTGAAAGCGCCTCTTGGTTCTGCCTTCCGATATTCGTTTTGTATACATTCATAAAGTCCTCGTCGGTGTAGCCGAGCGTCCTCGCAATAGCGCATCCCCAGCGTGCAAAGTCCGCCATTCGTGGCAATGTTGCTAACTGCACATTCGGATATTCACGCAATGCTCCGGATACGGCATCGAAAACCGCGCCGAGAACTCTTCCTTTCATTGCATTGAAACGACCCCAAAGTTGCTCCTCCGTTATCCTTTTATCTTCAGGGATGCGTTCAAGCGCCAACAAGATTGATCGATCGAGGAGATCGGGCTTGCTTACGATCTGATGGATTCCGTTAATGGCGACTATGTGCATAAAGTTGTAAATGAAGTCGTCGTCATTGCTATAATGTATTCTTTTAGATAATCCGCCTCCGGTACATATTCGTGAGATCGTGTCCGAGATTTTCTCGGAGATATAGGAGATATTATCGAGAACTAACAGCCAATGATGCGATGCGGCTTGTACCAATTCTTTTATGTCTTTATCGTCGTTTATAGTCGAAGTTTCTAATGCAGATGGATCCACTAATTCTTTAATCAATTTACATGCGGTACTTTTAGCAGCCCCCTGCGAACCATGCACAATCAATACAGGATGAGGAAAGTTAGGAATAAACGATGCAACCAAGTAAACCATGAGGAGCAAAGATTCTTTTTTGTCTTGTAGGTTAATAAGCTCCATAAACTCATTCATGCTACCCTCGCGTTCCGGTCGCACCTGCTCTTTTTGATGCCCGAACCTCTTAAAGAGGATTGGTTGCGGAGGATCAGTTACCAACCATCCATCTTCTGCGATACTCACAAAGTTTTGACCGCCGAGATCGTACCAAATACCGCCCTCACGCAGTTTTACCCTAACTCCAAGCTCAAATAGATTCCCAGTTTCTGCTTGATGTTTCAGAACCTTTATGGCTGCCTCGCACGCGGCTGTGTTGCTGATCTTTCCGGTTTCGTCATAGATATGATTAAAAAGCCAGTTGTGGAACTTTTGCGAGTCGATTTTCATTATTGATGCTCCATCACCAGCTATAACGGCGTATGCCTCGTTTAATTGATCGTGAAAGAGCCATAAGTCGCTTTTTTCGATCACATCTAAAACCAATTCCGCGCCCTTCAGTTTGTCGGACACCTTTCCTTTTTTGTGGTTACCACTAAAAATGTTTTTCATAATTTCTTTTTTTATCTTTCTCTTTGTTCGGGTTCCACCCTCTTTTTCAATGAACTACTCATTGCAAGTGGATAGTCCACTATGGAACCCGAGCAAGGGGAAAGATTTTTGCTTATCGTTTTATCCTTATGCGCGATCTTTGCGAGAGTGTCGTAGAAGCCGACTAAATCCTCGCCGATCGTTCTGGCTGTTTTAATATCAACATCACGCCCAAACTCTTCGAGCAATATCGACCTTAATTCTTCAATTGCCGATGGTTTAAGCATGTTAGTCGTTGTAAATCCGAGCTTTCATCACTCGTAATTGGTTATAGAAAAGCTGTGGATCAATTCGGATCTCACCACGCCAAAAATCCTCGATCAGCTTATCGAGGACGTTATTGCGACGAAATATAAATTGAACTTTTCGCGTGTTCTGCCGATCTACTGCTTCTATCGGAAAAGAAAGTGAAATAACCGTTGCGAGGCAAAAGTCAGAAGTTTGATAAAAGTTTTTTTCATTTAGTATCTTCATATCATCCGACCGCGCTGGCTTGGGAAAACAAAAAAGCCAAAGCGTATCTTGCTTTGACCATATCATTCACTATTGAGAAAAATCGGGGACATTTTCAAAATGTCCCTTGAGGGATTTTTTCTACTTTTTGAGCGCTTTTATCCTTAAAGTATCGAGCGCTTCTGTAAAAATAATGTCCGCGTATTAACTCTTCTTAACTACGAGGCGGCAATCATTGCCGTGTTTTTCAATCCATATAGACAAGCCATTTTCCTCAAAGTAGCCATTTAACCGCTTTATGTTTCTATATGCTGCTTCTTGTGTTGGGCTTCCGCTATTTCCGGCGATATTTTTTAGAGAAGTGTAGTCGGGGTTAAGGTTTTTGCTGTGGAGTATTTTTTCACCCTTTTTTTCGAGGCGAAAATCAAAAAGCAATACCAGCACTTTAAATAGCTTCGTTTCTTTATCCAGTCCCTTCTTGTGCCTTTTTGACTTAAAGGCAACAACGCGCTCGCCGTCATTTACGACAAGCAAATAGCGATCGGTATCAAGACGTACGTTTTTGATCGCAATAGGTGGAAGTTTGGCTTTCCGGTTACCACGTACAAGCTCAATCAATGGCACATTGGGGTCGGTACTTGTATTTATAACAACGCGAAATGGTTCGGTTTTTTTACTATTCATTTTCATATTCATCGTCATTCTTAAAACTCATTTTAGCAGACCTTGCCACATTTGACCAGCAGTATTTTTCATCCGTTGCAGGATCTCATGTTTTTCTGATATACTTAAAAACACAATTGGATATCAAATGATCTAAACCATCGGCTTCGGCTGGCGGCATGGTCGCAAATCGTTAGGCATAGAAAACCCATCATTTGGGGCGTGCCTAACGTTATGGAGGGAAACTTCCATAGGGGCGCAAGCCCTCCCAGTGGTGGGTTTTGTGTTTCAAAACTCGCCGCTCACAAAACTATGAGCGGAAAAAATAGAAATCCATTTATTGACGAGGGGTTCTGGGCAAGAGTAAACAAGCGCTTTTCCGAGCAGCAGAAAGAATTTGTTGCGTGTCCAAAGTGTGTGGAGAAAATCGAGTACGGCGATTTAGCAAGCCATGAGCTTAAACATGTACTTCACCCTCCGTTGAAAATCAGAGTAAAGAAAAACATCTCAAAAGTTGTTCCAGTAGTTTTATTTTGGGGATTTTGGATACTTCTCGTTTGGTGGTTGATGGCACGCAACCATACCGTGCCGGACTTAAACACCCCTATTGATCCGACGACCGAACGACAGGAAGATATTTGTCCAAATGGTTACCCCTGCTAACACCTGCCTTTTAGGAAGATAACCGACTTTGCCACATTTGACCATGTGGCTTTTTTGCGATAGAATGAAATCAATTGACCTATGACCAAAAAGAAATTTCTTACATTACGTGAAGCGGCAAAGTATTTGCGAGTTAGCGAGCGATCCTTGTATCGCTATATTTCGAGTGGGCGGCTCAAGGCGACCAAAGTCGGCTATTGGCGGATCAGCGAGAGCGATCTCGAGGCGTTTATTCGTTCTCGATCGAATATCAAGAAACCAAAAAAGTAATATGCAAAAATACACAGTCAATCAATACTTTGTGAGCAATATCCTGAATTGGGTTCAGGAAAAGGAAATCGCTATACCGGAAATCCAGCGTCCGTTTGTTTGGGATTCGACAAAGGTGCGCGATCTGATGGATTCGCTTTATCGTGGCTATCCGATCGGCTATATCATTGCATGGAAAAACCCCGATGTTCGTCTTAAAGATGGCTCCATTTCCAACGGCAAAAAGGTCTTGATTGACGGACAGCAACGCATTACCGCTCTCCGTGCGGCAATTCTCGGTCAAAACATTATCAATAAAGATTATAAGGAGGAACGGATCTATATTGCATTTCACCCCATCATAGAAGAATTTGCCACACTCACACCGGCAATAAAAAAGGACAAGGCGTGGATAGCTGACATCTCAAAACTTATGAGTAAGGACGGCGGCTTATTCAAAGATGTAACTGACTATTGCGACAAAAATCTTGACGTAAATCGTGAACTCATTGAAAAGAACATTGAGAAGTTATTACAGATCAAAAGCAAGCAGGTTGGTTTTATTGAACTTGATGCCGGTTTAGATATTGAAACGGTTACCGAGATTTTTATCCGTATCAATTCCAAAGGTGTTGTATTAAGCCAAGCTGACTTTGCCATGTCGAAGATAGCTTCTTATGACAAGGAGGATAATTTCGGCGTTAATTTAAGAAAGTGTGTCGACTATTTTTGCCATCTTGCGCGCGAGCCGCAGTTTTACAAACACATAACTGAAAATGATGCAGAGTTTAACAAAACTGTTTACCTTTCAAAACTTGCATGGCTTAAAGATGAAAATGACGACCTCTACGATCCGGATTATTCCGATGTGTTGCGTGTGAGTTTCACCAAACAATTTGAACGAGGCAAGATGGCGGATCTTGTCGGACTGCTTTCGGGGCGTAACTTTGAAACACGCAGTTTTGAGCAAGACATAATGGATGCGTCTTTCCAAAAACTCCGTGATGCGGTACTGGATTTTGTAAATGAAACAAACTTCAAGCGGTTTGTAATGATCATCAAATCCTGCGGCTTTATAAGCAACGACCTTATCAATTCGCAAAACGCTCTTAACTTTGCCTATATTTTATATCTCAAGCTGCGCGATAAGAGTGTCGATCCAAGCTTGATCGAAAAGTATGTCCAACGCTGGTTTGTGATGTCTATCCTCACCGGACGTTATTCCGGATCACCGGAAAGCCAATTTGATTCGGATATTAAGCAGATTTCCAATGGCGATGCTGGCGAGATTTTGAAATCAATCGAAGAAGCGCAACTCTCCGATGCTTTTTGGAACGCGCAGCTTATTCAGGAACTCGATAAGGCGAGCATCAGCAATCCATTTCTCAATCTTTTTTTTGCGGCACAGGTTAAAAATAACGACAGGGGCTTTCTTTCAACCGACATTACCGTTGGTAATATGATCAGTCATCGCGGCGACATCCATCATCTCTTTCCAAAGGAATACCTGAAGAAAGCAGGCGGCTTAAGTAGGGGCGATTACAACCAGATTGGCAACTTTACTTATGCTCAATCTGAAATAAATATCAAAGTCGGCAAAAAATCTCCCAAAGAGTACATGGCTGAAGTAATGAAACAAACCGAAGGAGGCAAGCTCAAGTATGGCGGCATAACCGATAAAAAAGATCTCGCCGAGAACCTAAAACAGAATTGCATACCGGATGGCTTTCAGAATATGGAGCTTGGGGATTACGAAAGGTTTTTGAAGGAACGCCGCAAACTCATGGCGAAAAAGATCAGGGGGTATTACGAGAATTTATAGATCAAGCTCAAGAATGAAAATGAATATGACAAATAACAATAACAACTCAAGAGAAACGGACGCTCGCATTGTCATCGATCGCAAACTCCGCGAAGCTGGCTGGGATATTGAGGATAAAAATCAAGTTTCAACCGAAGATCCGGTGAAGGATGGACGTGCCGATTATTTCTTGAGGGATAGACGCGGCAGAGCCATCGGGCTTATCGAAGCAAAGCGGTTTTCAACTGAACCAGTATTGGCAAAACAGCAGGCATTGACCTACGCAGAAGAGCTGGGTATCGATTTCATTTTCCTTTCCAATGGAGAGGATATTTATTTTTGGGATTACAAATATCGTCCAGAGCAAAAGGTAATTACCTTCTTTTCTCAACGCGATTTAGAAAAAATCCAAACCCTACGAATAGATCAAAAGCCGATAACCGCCATTCCTGTACCCGACAATTATTTTAAAGGTGGCGAATTACGCACACCACGCCCATATCAAAAGGAGGCCATGCAGATCATGGACAAAACCATTGAGGGCGGTTTGCGCAAAATGCTCATCGCTATGGCAACCGGCACTGGCAAGACAGATACCATAGCTCTTTATCTCAAACGGCTGTTTGAAGCGAATCTCATCCGGCGTGTTTTATTTCTTGTTGATCGCATTGATTTAGGCATACAAACAAAGGAAGTTTTTGATGAAATTTTGAAAGATTATCCTACAAAGCTTCTTTACGGAGGCAAGCAAAAAGACGAATCCTCAATAATCATCTCGACACTTCCCACTCTTTATTCGCAACTATCGAATTTTACAAGTGGTTATTTTGATGTGGTTATCTCGGACGAAGCACATAGATCCATCTTCGGCATCTACAACGCTGTCCTATCGCATTTTGACGCAATCCGGATAGGTCTTACAGCAACGCCGAGTGTGTTTATTGATCGTAACACCTATAAGCTCTTTGGTTGTTGGGATGAGCGTGAAAAAAAGGGTAAACCGACATTTCTATACAGTATTCGACGAGGCATCAAAGAGGGATTTCTTGCTGGTTATGAGATCTTACAGATCGACACCAAAGTGTCTTTAGAAGGTGTGCAATTTGAGGGTGAAGATTACAACGCCGAAGATTTGGAGAGAAAAATCAATGTGCCGGCAAGAAACGAGCAATTGGCAAAAACATTCAGAGAGGAAGAAGAAAAGCATGAACCAAAACACCATCGCAAAACCATTCTTTATGCTGTTACGAAAAAACACGCTGCGCAATTGGCGTATTATCTCAATCAGACATATCCGGAATATAAGGGAAGATACGCTGAAGTTATTACTTCCGATACCGAAGATCCTCGTGGAGCCATAAGACGTTTTAAGCACCAAGAAATGCCGATGGTAGCGGTTTCGGTGGGTATGATGGATACCGGCATCGATGTCCCAATGGTAGAAAACTTGATCATGGCGCGTCCTACACGTTCCCCGATCCTTTACCAACAGATGCGAGGACGTGGCAGCCGATTATATCAAAAAATCAGCAAAACATCTTTTCGTATTTATGACTTTGCTGGCGTTACTCGTTACTTCAATGACGAAGGATTTGATCCGTATTCTGCCTATGCAAAAATTAAAGCTGGTATTCCGTGGGGAACCGAAGCTGAAGATTTAACGCAGGAAGAGGAAGAAGTGGTGAAGCGACTTTTTGTTCAAGTGCCGGAAACAGCACCCGAAAACATGGACGTGGTTATGCAGCGTGCGCATATCGAAGTTGGAGCAGAAGGCGAAAGAATTGATGCCGATGATTATCAGGTGGCATGGGAGCAGCAAGTTCAAGAGATGGCTAAAACCGAGCCGCTTATTTCAAAAGTTAAACAAGGCGAAGATCTTTCAAATGACGAAACCGCCTTCCTTTCCGAAAAACTTAATTCTCCGGAGTTCTATTTTAACGAAGCAAACTTGCGAGAAGCATATCGCTATCCGGTAGGCACGCTCAATGACTTCATACAAGCAGCACTCAAAACAAAGGAGTTCCCTACAGAAGAGCAACTACATGAGCAGCGTGTAAATCAGCTTTTTGAATCATGGCTAATCGAGAAAAACTTTGCATCCGATCAAATAAAAATCCTGCGTTTGGTAAAGTCGCAATGTATCGTTCGCAAAGAGCCGGTTGATATTTCCATATTCAACGAGCCGATCTTCCGGCAAATCGGTGGTCTTAATTATGCGTTGCGAGTGTTTGAGGAAGGTGTTTTACAATCCGCTCTCTCGGAGCTTAACCAAAGGATCTGTACACGATAACTATGCCCGAACAAAAAATACAACAATTAAGAATAGAGTTTCGCCAAAAATTAGATCGCCTGAACGATTATCTTTGGGGTGCAGGTTTACGAGACCCTGTGAGAAGGATCCAGCAGATTAGCTTTTTGTTTTTTTTGAAAATGCTTGAGGAACAGGATATTTCTATGGAGAGAGGCGAAGAACTTACTGGGCGTAAACATAAATCAATTTTCGAGGGCAAAAACGAAAAATTCCGATGGTCGCGCTGGAAAGAAAAAGCTGGCGATGAATTGTATAAAATTGTTCGTGATGAGGTATTTCCCTTTGTGGAGCGATTGCAAAATGGACACTCTAACATACGGCAAATTTTTTATGATGCGAAGCTCGAAATTCCCCATTCTGTTACATTAAAAAACACGATTGAAATTATTGACACGATCAATTTAACAGGATTAGACACAGATGTTAAGGGCGATCTTTATGAAGAGCTGCTTGCAAGTATTGAATCAGCCGGCGAACTTGGACAATTTCTCACTCCGCGTCATATCGTTCGCGTCATAGTTGAAATGGTGAATCCAAAAATTGGCGAAACTGTTTATGATCCTGCGTGTGGTTCTGGTGGCTTCCTCATCTCCGGCTATGATTGGATCCGATTAAGAAATAGCGATCCCAAAAGCATTGAAGAGGAAAATGGACACAAGAGGGGGTTTGGAGATAAGCTCGATAAAAAACAGTGGGAATTTCTAACCAAAAAAACCTTTTTGGGTTCTGATGTTGATCCGGAGATGGTGCGGTTAGCACTTATGAATTTGATATTACATGGCATAGAGAGTGCGAACATTAAGCGCAAAGACACGGTTGCTGGATCTGAAGATGAGGATGATCTGCGCACATTCGATATTGTCCTTACAAATCCACCATTCTCTGGAAAGGTTGATCGGGAACGTATAAAACCAACCTTGCCGGTCAAATCAACCAAAACACAGGTTCTATTTTTGGGTCATGTTATAAACTCGCTCAAGCCCAATGGCAGAGCCGGCATAATCCTTCCCGAAGGTTCATTTTTTGGTACCAACCGCGATGATAAAGAGATCCGCCGTTTTCTACTTGAAAATACGGACTTACAGGCGGTTGTTTCCATGCCGGCAGGCGTGTTTCAGCCGTATGCCGGCGTAAAAACGTCCTTCTTGGTGTTCAAAAAAAAGGCGGTGCCGAAACTCGATGAATCTGCAAAGGTATGGTTCTTTGATATGCAAGGTGATGGTTCATCGCTTTCAGCATCCAAAAAATTCGGCAGCCAATATAGAAATGATATTCCGAAGCTGTTGGAACTCTGGCATAAAAACCGCGCAGTTGAAAAACAGCTTGCATGGTTTACGCCAGTTAAAGAAATCATCGAAAATGATTACATACTTTCTGCAAACACTTATAACCCATATGCTATCGGAGAAGAGATAAAACACCGCGAGCCAAAAATTATTTTGAAAGAAATTGAGAAAATCAATAAAGATCTAACAAAATTACAAGAAGAGATGACAGATAAACTGGGATAAAAGATTATGAATTTTGAAATAATTTCTAAAACGGCAGATATTTTAGTCGGGATAACCGCAGTTGTTTCACTGTGGATTTCGATAAAAGCTATCAGAAAAGCAGATTGGAATTCTGCATTAAGTACAGTACCCAGCTTAATTTTGCGTCCATTAAGAATATGGGTTGGGGTTAGACATAGTGAAGTAGAGCATGGATATGGTGTGATGGATGCCGGAAGCATAATCCGTGCTGATGCGAATCATTTTGAAATAGTTTTTTCCATAGAGTTTGACTGTTTCAATTCTGGTCGCGGATCGGCTTTTAATATCTCCCAACCCAAAGCGACCGGTATGCCCATCGCAGAAGAAAGATATCATAAGGTGCCCCTCTATCAGACCACAGAGGATGAGTCATTTAGAATCAAACTTCAACTCATAAAAAATTTTAGAGAATGGTATGAAATGGCTGAATTTGCGATACCAGTATGTTTAGAAATTACATATATGAATGATCAGAACACTGTTTTTTGTAGATCTATTTGGAAAGCAGAAATAAGGCCATTCGATAAAGATGGTGAAAACTTAAAAGTTCGGGATACGCGCTTATTAAACCGCGTAGGTAGAATTCAATACTCTGCGCATTCTTATGCAAAGTAATTATCAAACAAAAAAATTAGGCGAACTTATTTCTTTTGCGAAAGGTAAAATGATGATTTCCGCAGCAGAAGCCGCAAAGGACACCTTGCCTTATATTGGCATTGAAAATTTAAGAAGTGGTCAATATACGCTTTACACTTCAGAAAATAACGGAGTTCGATGCGACAATGACGATGTTTTATTGGTTTGGGATGGTGCTTATGCCGGCACCGTTGGTATCGGTTTAAGAGGATTTGTTGGTTCCACGATTGCTAAAGTGGTTCATAACGAAACACTGGAAAGTCGATACCTTGCTTACCTTTTGCAATTTAATCAGCAAAAAATTAGATCAGCAGCGCAAGGAGCGGCAGTACCACATTTGAATAGAACCTTCCTTGAAAATTTACGAGTACCAATGCCGTCTTTAAATACCCAACAAGCAATTGCAGAACGTGTTGATTCTATCCGCGAAGCCCAAAAACTCAATGATGCGCTTATTGAAAAAACAGATCAGCTTTTTCAGTCGCTTTTGAATAAGATTTTTGGATCATCGTCAAAAAGCTGGAAGGAAGAAAAGATCGGTGCGTTAGTAGTCGATGTTACGAATGGTTTTGCCTTCCGTCCGGTTGGGAAGGGTATTGGACAAATCAGACCTAATAATATCGGCGATGACGGTAGTTTGAACTTTGATAGCATCAAGTATATTCCACAGGATTACCCACATGCGGAAACTTATTTCCTGAAGAGTGGTGATGTCCTATTTAATAATACAAACAGTATTAGTTTAGTTGGAAAAAGCGTTTACATAGACAAGGATTACAAGTATGTCTTTTCAAATCACATCACTCGGATTCGCACAAACGAAAAAGTATTAGATCCGCGCTACTTCTCTATATATCTTCAATACTTATATTCAACCGATAGATTTCGTTATCTATGCACGCCGTGGGTAAATCAAGCCGCAGTAAACTCTACCGCACTTAAAAAAATAAAAATCATGGTACCACCAACGACAGACCAGCATGCCATTGCCGAGAGGTTTAGTGCTATTAAAGAGTATAAAAAAGGACTTCTCGTTCAAAAAGAGAAGCTGAAGGAACTTTTTGATTCCGCCTTGTCAAAAGCGCTTGCTGGTGAGTTGGTAAAAGAGGGCGTGGCTGCTGTTCCTGTCAAAGCAAGTGTCTTTCCGGTGTGGCAAGCCATCGGAGCGGTGTTGCAACGTTTTGAACGTGGTGAAATGGTTGTGGCGAAGCTCTTATATCTCGCGCAGGAAGTTTACAGGGTACCGCTCGGCTTCAGCTTTACCTCGCAGAACTTCGGCCCCTACGATCTACAGATTAAGAAAGCCATCACCGCCGGCGCAAGTCCTCGCAATGGCTTCTTTCAGCAAAAAAACGGCGTCTATGGTTTAGGCGCTAACTCCGGTAAACTCTTCAAATACAACTCAAAAATCTTGAGCAACATGGAGTCCGTCCTTAATGATCTTATGCCGGCAATTAAAAACTCCACCAGCGCTCAAATTGAGTGCTTGGCAACCGTCTGCAAGGTTGTGCAGGATGCAAAAAGCGACGATCTCACAACGATCAATGACAAGATTCAAGCATGGAAACCAAACAAGTTTAGGAAAGCCGAAATCGAAGGCACGCTCAAGTTCATCAAATCAAAGGGCTGGAATAAGAAATTGATCAAATAGCATGAACCATGCCAAGACAAAGAACACAACAACCAAGAAGATACGAAACCTTTTCGGAGAACTTCCGACTTGGTAAAAGCCAGTACGAACTCGATTTTGTCGATGTTCCCATAAATAATGGGGATATTCCTTTGTTTATTGATCCTTATGCTCTTTCAAAGCGGAATGATAGGTGGTCAATCGATTGCCACAATCAGATCGTTAATTTTTTTCAAAGAGTTATCGACTTGATCAGAGCCGATAGAAAGGATGACGCAAAATACATGCTTTCAGGATTGCGAGAGCCGAATCAAACTCGTTTTGGTTTGTCTGTTGGAGGATCCCCGAGAGGTAGGGGTGTAGGAGGAGATCAGGCGAACGATTTATATGATGCGTTGGCTGAAAGCTCGGCTGTAAGAACTGGGTTTCTTAAAGATCTTGAAGAGTGCGAACTTCTTATCGAAGGCATCAGCCATGACAAGATATCTGACATGACCACTAACATTATTCGCGGAAAGTTAATCGAGTACACCCAAAACGAATGTATATTTTGGGGTATTACAATGCACAACGTACCAAGCGGCACTGTTTGGAATACGGTTCGTAATGAATGGACTAATGAGTATGTTAATCTTCCGGTGTGTAATGATAGAAATGTTTTACTTGTCCCTAAAGCAGTTGCGCGTTTTAGTTTGGAGTTTAGCCATCAGGAATACTATCAGCATTTCGTACTAAACTTTTTACAGGAAGAGCATTTAAGCGCGAACTCTGCCCTTGTGAGGGTGCTTAAAGATGGAACGCGTAGACCGCCTACAAAAAAGGCACTCAAAGAACTTCACCCTCATTCGAAGCAATTTCTTTACACTTTTTCGAAAGATCATCCGGAAGTTTTGCGACGATATCGCGACAGTAAACAGTACAATCTCGAAGAAATTAGTAACGAAGACATTGATGCTATAGGTGCACGCCCAGCTTTTGACTTCGATGCTCTAAAAGCAGAACTGGATCGTATAGATACTGGTGATGCTGACGCAGACAATTTCCATAACCATATTCAAGGGGCGCTCACTGCCATTTTTTATCCGTTTCTTATAAATCCGAAAAAGGAGCAGCCGCTACATGAAAGGAGAAAGAAAGTTGATATCGTTTTCGAAAACGCTGCAAAAAAAGGGTTCTTTTGGGAATTACCGCAGAACAAGCGAGTACCATCAAGCTATATTTTTGTTGAGTGTAAGAATTACTCATCTGATCCGGCTAACCCCGAACTCGACCAGTTGTCCGGTAGGTTTTCTACTAATCGTGGCAGATTCGGATTGTTAATATGCAGGAGTTTTACCAACAAGACGCGCTTCATTCAACGATGCAAAGATACAGCGTCCGACGATCGAGGTTTTATCATCGCGCTTGACGACGATGATATAAAAACACTCCTCGATTTAAGGAGAGATAATCAGATCAGAGCAATAGACACTTTTTTAGATGGGGCATATAGGAAGTTGGTAATGTAATTGTCATGACCACCAAGAAAAAAAGAAAACAGAAACCGTTACTTGTTGAGCTGCGCTATCACCAGCTTCCTTTAACTGAAGAAGGTCAGCGTAATCTTGATGACGCCTTCGCCATTCTCTTCGACGAAACACTTCGTCGAATCAAGGAAGAACCGGCGCGCAAACAAGGATCCTAAATGCAAAGTATTGTAAGCAGTAAAGTACCCGATTTTTTGGGCTGGAGTCGTCCGGTTCGAAAATTATTCAAAAAGGCAAAAAAGAGGGCAAAAGTTAGTCCACTAAAGTGAGTAAGTAGCGCATCTGCCTCAAAGAAACCAATGGATATGGGAAGATTTTAGACCAGTCCGTTGTTCGGAAAGCGGTTAGCCAAGCGAGCCAGTGTGAATGAAGGGAAGCGAGAGCTTCCTTTTGTGCTTTGTTTAAGCGGTTTTTATCCAGTTCTAACCTTTTGTAGACAAAGAACCCCGAGGGCCAGATTTTGATAGGCCAGGGAAGTAGTTTTTTAATTCACTATATTGTGGCCAGTAGCTGACATATCTGTTTAATAGCCACTTCTGGATCAGCAAAAGCCTTCTTTCAGTCATAGGCCATAAAGGCGTTTACCCACCTATCAAGTAGTTTCTGGTGTGTTGCGACCTGCCTCCGTCCTCAACTCGATCAAAAGCCCTAATGTTTAAGAAATTATCTCTAATTTTTATAATTAGTTTCTTGTTGAATTTAGTTTGGGAAAATCTGTATTCGTATCTGTATATCCATTATAAGGCAGGAGAGATAACTCAACTCATTTTATTGCGAGCTACGCTTTTTGATGCTTTTTTTATAACACTTTTAGCTGTATTATTTATAAGAATTTCATATTTTAGAGAAAGAAAATGGTATGCGTTAATATTCGGTGTTGTTGTTGCGGTTGTACTAGAACGTTTTGCTATCAGTAGCGGTCGATGGGCATATACTTCATTAATGCCGATCATACCCTTATTAGATACGGGGCTAACTCCAACTTTACAACTTGGCCTACTCTCTTACCTTATTTTTAAATGGCGGATATAATGAATACATGAAACCTAAAACCATATTCAGAATTTTGGAGTTTGTAATTTTCGGTTTAATATCCAACCTAGCCGACAACTTGTTGTCTTTATACTTCTTAACTGATCAAATAATAACCCCCCGTATTATGTTGGGCGCTATTGTTATTGTCATTCCGTTTGCTATATTGGAAGAGCTGATTGTCGATCATCCTAATTTTTGGCATAAGTTCTGCAAGATTTGTGGAATAAAGACAAATATTGAATAAATTATGTTTGAAGAAAAAATAAAAATAGTGGTTTTATTGGGAACTCTTAAGGTTGGCGATGGGCCATCTAATACAGACGAGCTTGTTGATAATCTTTTGAAGCATTTTAATGAATATGGAACAGAAATGGAGAAATTTCGTTTAGCCAATATGAATATCCCGGTTGGCCTGGGGGAAAAGATGTCTGATGACGACGACTGGCCCAAGATTGCCGATGCCTTGCGGAAAGCTGATATTGTTATTTTCGCTACCCCTATTTGGTGGGGCGGGCAATCAAGTTTGATTCAACGGGTTATGGAAAGGATGACTCATTTTGACGAGTCATATATTATGACCGGAAAATCTGATTTCTATCATAAAATTGCCGGTTTGATTATTACCGGTCACGAAGACGGGGTCCAACATATTGTTGGCAATTTATGCAATTTTTTGCAGTGGCTCGGATTTGTCATACCGCCCGAGAGTGTGGCGGAAGCATGGACCAAGATGCTGAAAAAAGGAGAATGAGCAAAGCCACCAAAGCAATGGTTGATGTGATGGCCCGTAATTTGATGAATTACGCTATGTTGGCTAAAAATCATAAAGACGAACTCAATGATTTTGAAAAAAAGCATTTTGCCGGGGTCGGTACCAGAGGCGGAACGGAAGTAACACCAAAATGAAAGAAACGCTCGGCGATAGATAAACGATGATTTTAATTTAAGCTGCCCAGGGGCAGTTTTTTGATGTTCAAGTTGTCCACAGTTGACGGCATATTTTTCAGGTAGTATACTTGAATAGTTGCTCAATTCTTCAAGTTGTGATAAGCTTATAGAATCAACCCATGGTGAGTTAATCGAATCCATGAATGACCAATACAAACAATTAGAACCAGCGGAAGTTTTTAGCCTCTTGTCCGACCCTACCAGGATCAGTATTTTTAAGGTTTTAATAGCAGAGAAAGAGCCTTGCGTAGGCAGGATATCTGAAATGACGAACTCATCTTTATCCGCCATCTCTCACCAGTTGAAAAAGTTAGAGCTTTTGGGTGTTGTTTCTAGGTGCCGTTATGGTCAGGAGATATGCTATTGCCTTAATAGAGATAACAAACTAACTAACCAGCTAATTAAACTTATAAAAACAGTTAAATGATAAAATGGGTTATAATTATTGTGTTATTGCTTGGAGTTGGCGGGTTTTATTTTTATAACCAATCGCGCCAGTTTAAACTGCCCAAAGGAGAGACCAAAGTTTTAGAAACAGCGCCGGCCAATTCTGATTTCAACATGCCAATATCAGACAGAAAAATTTTAATAACCGACGGGGTAAAACATTCCGTACCATTAAATGAAATTCTATCCGGCGGTCCGCCTAAAGACGGCATACCCTCAATTGATGACCCGAAATTTCTATCCACTAAAGAAGCGGATTCCGATTTTATCCTTATCAAATACTAGTTTGGCATGAGATTGTGAATGACACCGTTGGCAATCAACCAGTATTGGTCACGTATTGCCCCCTTTGTCTGACTGGTATTGTTTTTGAAAGAAAATTAGACGGTACGACAGTGGAATTTGGCACTTCCGGGAAGCTCTGGAAGTCCAACCTTGTTATGTATAACCGAACCGGTGACCCCCAAAAGGAATCTCTATGGTCACAGGTGCTCGGCGAAGCGATTGTCGGTGAGTTTACAGGAACGAAATTGAAAGTTATCCCATCCGATGTAGTCAGATACAGCGACTGGAAAAAACTGCATCCCGGCACAACCGTTCTTTCTAAAGACACGGGAACCATCAGAAGTTACGGCTACGATCCTTATGGCGATTATTACACCTCCAACGATGTTTCCTTCGGTGCATCCTTTAGCGATACCCGTCTGCACCCCAAAGAATTTGTTTTGGGAATTCAGATTGATGGAAAGTACAAAGCATATCATTCGGAAGCTCTGAAAGCCGGAGAGACAAAAGATACGTTCAGCGGAAAGCAGATTCTAATCCAGAAAAAAACGGAAGGAGAAGTGAGAATGTTTATCGGCGCAAACAAAAAACCGCTTCCATATATTGGAGGATTCTGGTTCAGTTGGTTAGCAGTTCATCCGGAGACGGAATTATATAAATAATTTGGCCCATCGAGCTGAGTTCAACCCATTAATAATTAAGAATGATGCTTTTTCTGAGTTGAAAATCAAAACAGAGAAACATCAGCTTAGTTTATCTAAACAGAATGGATCCATCAGTTTTTTTGAATGCCAATCTCGGTTTACTGATATTGAGATTGGCGGTAGCAATCATCTTTCTTTACCATGGCCTGCCAAAACTGATGAAAGCCGGCATGATGGGTCAGATGATGGGCATGTCCGGAGGTGAGGTATTCATGCTTGGTATGATTGAAGCCCTTTCTGGTATAGGTCTGCTCTTAGGAATTTATATACAGTTAGCATCCATCTTGCTGTCTATTGTCATGGTCGGGGCAATATATTTCAAGATGACAAAATGGAAAACGAGGTTTTCCGCGATGGATAAAACCGGTTGGGAGTTTGATTTTATATTGTTGGCATCTAACCTGGCGATATTCTTTACTGGCGGCGGATACTATAGGTTAATTCAGTAATTAAAATAACAAAACTATGGTTAAAGTAACAATATATACAACACCCACCTGCGCATATTGCAAGATGACCAAAGCTTTTTTCAAAGAGCATAATGTCGTCTACGAGGAAAAAGATGTGGCGTCAGATCACGCCGCAGCGGAGGAAGCAATGGAAAAATCAGGAGCAATGTCAGTGCCGGTTATTGATATTGACGGCACGATTGTTGTCGGCTTTGATAAGCCGCGGCTTTCGCAATTACTTGGGATAAAATAATAAGGAAGACGGTGCCCCCGCTTGCGGTTGCAAATAATGCACGAAATATGAAAAAAATTATTCCAATTATAGTCATAATTATTGCGGCGGTTTTGGCATTAGTTTTGCGCGATGGCAAAAAAGAAACATCAGTTTCAACGCCCTCAACCACGGAAGAACCGCAAGGCGAGCTAACAACGGGGACAAAGATCGGCAATCTCGCGCCCGATTTTGAATTAACAGATTATAACGGCAAGACCGTAAGGTTGTCTGATTTTCGCGGACAGAAACCGGTGTTCGTAAATTTCTGGGCGTCATGGTGTCCGTTTTGCGTTGAAGAGCTTCCGCTTATGGCCCGTGTTCAAAAACAATCCGGTGGCCAGTATGTTACTTTGGCGATTAACCGAGGCGAAGATCAGAAAACCGGCCAAAAATTCACGGACCAGCTTAGTCTAGCCGATGCCCTTGTTTTTCTTAACGATAAATCCGACTCTATCTATGGACGTTACGGAGGCTTTGCGATGCCCCACAGGCAGAGTTAATCCAAAAAATAAATAAAATAATCAAATAAACGATGATAGAATTTGGTATCGCATTAATACTTTCTTCATTTGTTGCCGGCGTATTTACTTTTTTCGCGCCCTGCACTCTACCGCTTGTGCCGGCGTTTTTGGGTGTGATTGCCGGCGTCGGGCCGGAAGAGCTGAACGATCCCGAGAAGCTAAAACGGTTACGTTGGAAAATATTCAGCAACGCTGTTTTCTATGTGCTTGGATTTTCACTGGTATTTATATTATTCGGCGTGGCTTTCTCATTCCTGGGTAAAATTTTTGTTATCCGGTTATGGCTTCAAAGAATCGGCGGTATCTTGATAATACTGTTCGGACTATTTTTGTCGGGATTATTAAAACTGCCATGGTTGAGCGCAGAGAAACAGATTCGATTGCCCAAGCTTTTTACTTCATCTAATAAGACAAACTCATTCGGTATCGGCGTGCTTTTCGCTCTCGGTTGGTCGCCCTGTGTCGGGCCGCTCTTGGGTTCTATTCTTTTCCTGGCATCCGGATCCGGTACGGTGGCGCAGGGCACATTTCTTTTGATGATGTTTTCTTTAGGGCTAGCCATACCTTTTTTGATTACTGCGCTTCTTATCGGCAAAGCGTTTACGGTTTTTGCCAAGTGGGGCCGAATGCTCAAGGTCATCAATGTTGTCGCTGGTATTTTTCTTATCGCGCTCGGCGCTCTCCTTATCAGTAACCAGTTCACGCCGGTTTTTAACCAATTCCGCGGTTGGTTGCTGCAATACCAGTTTTATGAAGAATATATAAATAGATTTTTATAAATTATGAAAAATAAATCTTTAATAACTTCGATAAGCATGATAGCAGGCGCTATCGGTCTGTCAGTGATACTGATTTTAGTTGGCGGAAAGGCCACCAATCAACCCACGGGAAATCATCTGGGCAACAGCGCGCCACGCCCGCAGCAGGCCGCGCAAATCGTTCCGGGCCCAACATCTCTTGAAGATAATGACGCCGTGCTTGGCAATCCCGATGCCCCTATAACATTGGTAGAGTTCGCCGATTATCAATGTACTTTTTGCACCAAGTTTTTTAACGAGACCGAATCAATTCTAATTGATAAATATGTTAAAACGGGAAAACTAAAGATTGTGTTTCGTGACCTTGTTATCAACGGTCGCGAGTCCCAAAATGCCGCTGAGGCGGCAGAATGCGCCGGAGAACAAGAGAAGTATTGGGATTATCACGATCGGCTTTATTCCGAACGCCGCGGTTACAATGTTGGAGTTTTTAAAAAAAATAATCTTATAAAATTTGCTTCTGATCTGGGGCTTGACACGGAACAATT
Source organism: Candidatus Yanofskybacteria bacterium (assembly GCA_016181175.1). Lineage (NCBI taxonomy): Bacteria > Candidatus Yanofskyibacteriota > Candidatus Yanofskyibacteriota bacterium. Next base: position 50,810 of record JACOZV010000004.1, on the reverse strand, counting down.
CAGTTCTTGTTATGAATCAGGCAAATATCAGCAAGAAATAGCCAAAGACAGTCAAGATGCGGCTCGATTCGGCGCTCGCGGCACGCCCAACTTTTTTCTCAATGGCCGTCAACTTGTTGGCGCCCAGCCATATCAAGTTTTCGCCGGTTTAATAGATCAAATATTAACAAACGGCGGTCTGTAGGTTGAGCGTCTTAAAATAATAAAAAACCATGTTTACTAATAAAACCTTTAATAAAACCGGAGAAAAACAGGAGTCTGCCGAGACGGTATTCGCGGTCGGTAGTTTGGTAAAAGAAGCGGGAGAATATATATGCGTGCCTTGCGGAAGGAAACAATATTTTGAAAAAGGCGCGATGTTTACTAGCTGTTTTTCTTGCATGGCAAACAAAAAATACGAAGACGATAGATTTTTCCAAGATCTTGAACTATGGGAGAAGGTTAAGACTGCCTAAAAATGATGAATCTTCGCGTAATTTGTTGCGTGGAGATTCATTGTCACACATACTATGGCTTACGACCTAATTATTATCGGCGGCGGGCCGGCTGGAGTAGCGGCCGGGGTTTATGCGGCCAGGAAAAAACTAAAAACCCTTTTTATTGCCGATTCATTCGGCGGGCAATCAATCGTTTCCGATGATATTCAAAACTGGATTGGCGACCCCCATATTTCAGGATTCGACTTGGCTCAAAAACTGGAAACCCATATACGCTCATACCCAGAAATGGTTGAAATAAAATCTCCAGAGAAAGTAGTTAAAGTAAGCGCGATAGCATGCACCGATCCGGGAAGGACTTGCGATTTTGAAGTTGAGACCGATCAATCAAATAAATATCAAGGCAAGGCGTTGATTCTCGCTGCCGGTGCAAGGCGTCGAAAGCTAGGAATACCAGGAGAAGAACAGTTTAGCAGCAAGGGCGTCGCTTATTGCTCAACCTGCGATGCTCCACTTTTCCCAGGTAAAAAAGTAGCGGTAGTTGGCGGTGGCAATGCCGGACTGGAAGCGGTTCAGGACTTGATACCCTATGCCTCCGAGGTTTACCTCTTCAATAACTCTGACAAAATCAAGGGCGATGCCACCACGCTAGAAGAGATTAAAAAAAGCAATAAATTCAAGGGTTTGATATTAAACGCCGAGACTCTTGAAATAACAGGTGATAAATTTGTCTCTGGTCTAAAATACAGGGACAAACAAACAAAAGAAGAGGGGACAATGTCTCTGGATGGTGTCTTTGTAGAAATAGGTTCGGTACCAAACTCGGAAATAGTAAAGGGTTTGGTAGAACTTGATCAATGGGGGCAAGTAGTCATTAACCCGCGCCATGCTTCTACTTCCCATCCCGGTATATTTGCAGCCGGTGATATAACGAATGACCCCTATAAGCAAAATAACATCTCTGCTGGCGATGCGGTTAAGGCAGCTTTGGCAGCCTACAACTATCTGCTTCAGCGCCAGAAACAAAGCCCCGCAGCGGAGGCATTATAAATATGGTTAAAGTTTCGATACAAGAAGTCAAGCAATTATATCAATGTGAAGAATGCGGTTTTCACTACGTTGAAAAAGAACAAGCTGAAAAATGCGAAGCATGGTGTAAGGAGCATCATAGTTGTAATTTAGAGATTACCGCTCAAGCAGAGGAAAATAAGAATAATGATATAAAATAAGTTCGTGAGGGAATTTTTTAAAAAGATAGTGACGAGACTAGCCCCTATTCTAGGTGCTGGAGCAATAGGTGTCTGTCCGCTCTGCTGGATTGGTTCGGCTTCGCTTTTAACTTATTTAGGATTAGGTGCCTTAATACCAGTTTGGCGATGGATTGCTTTTGGTTTCATTACTCTTGGTGCAGTTGGCTTTATTTTGGACTACCGAGCGCATAAAAATCAAAAACCATTTATACTGCTTGTGATTGGGGCAATTCTTCTTTATGTCGGTCGCTATGTATTTGCCAGTACTTGGGGAATATGGCAGATTTGGGGAACGGGCGTTGGATTAATTATTACTGCTGTCATCTATAACAAATCGCTTTTCAGAAAACCAAAAATGCAAAACTAATTATGGTTGACGGTTTACTTTTCACTTTTCTGAACCTTACCCGAAATGTCGGGAGAGGATTACTTCGACAAGCTCAGTACAAGTCAAATCAAAGACAACAAGTATTTTGAATGCTTAATTGTTACATCCGGACACGGTAGAGCCTTGCGCCAATTATAGTTCCTGAAACTATCCACCCAAGCGAGCATTGTTTGACAATATACCACAAAAGTGGTATATTTTTTTAATGGGAGGTAACGCATGTCAAAAGAAGCGACAATCATGATTGGTAGTACCAAGTTAAATGAGGCTCAATCGATGGCAATTCGAGTAGCTGTGAGCAATATGCTCATGGAACTCCAGGAGCCAGGATATTGCCAAGAACTCGGAGAAATTGCTCCGCTTTACAAAGCCCGTCTATCTGAGGTTCAAGAAGAGATACACAGAGACATCAACAAGTAGGTTGTCCACGATGGGCTCGCTGGCCGAGAACGGTCATTTTTTATTTCGGCTTCTCTAATTTAGGCACATAATACGTCCGATAGTTTGCCCTAATCCATGTTCGAACGCAGTCAACAGTTCGGAGCCAGACAGGACAAAACGACACTTTCGTGTCGTTTTGTTTTTTTGTTCGTATAAATGATTTAAGATATAATTTAATTATGCGTTTAAATAATCTTACTAAGTTATTCATTGCAGTCGGCGTATCCGAACTTGCTGGTATTCTTGGTTCCGTGTTTACGATCTCGGCAATTCCAACCTGGTATGAGACACTCACAAAGCCGGCACTTAACCCACCGGCATGGGTATTTGGGCCGGCGTGGACAACACTTTACGCACTAATGGGTATCGCGCTTTTCCTTGTTTGGAAACAACATTCTAACATTCTGCAGAATGTTAGAATGTTGTGGATGTGGAAAATGGCCATCGCGGTGTTTTTTATCCAGTTATTCTTGAATGCTATCTGGTCAATTATTTTTTTCGGATTGCATGGTTCGACATGGCTCACCATAAATAATCTCGGTTGGGCATTTGTTGATATCGTAGCGCTCTGGTTTGCGATTGTCTGGACAATCGTTGTGTTTTACAAAATTTTCCATTCCGCGGCATATTTGCTAGTGCCATATATTCTCTGGGTGAGTTTTGCGGCCTATCTTAATTTTTCCATTTGGCAAGCCAATAAAACACCCGACACTGTTTTCTGTACGCAGGATGCTAAACTTTGTTCAGATGGATCGTATGTTGGTAGGACTGGACCAAATTGCGAGTTTGCGCTTTGTCCCAAGGAAGACTTAATCAAGGTTGAAAATGTCAAAGCTAATGATACTGTTTCAAGTCCCTTGACCGTGAAGGGCCAGGCTAGGGGTATTTGGTTTTTTGAAGCAAGTTTTCCAATTGTGCTGACGGATTGGGACGGAAGAATTATCTCCGAAGGGTATGCAATGGCGAAAAAAGATTGGATGACCGAGGACTTTGTTCCGTTTGAAGGAGTGATTGAATTTAAAAAGCCGGAATATATCGGTGACTTCAGCAGAAGGGGAGCACTTATTTTAAGAAAAGACAATCCTTCGGGTCTTCCTGAATATGATGATGCCATAGAAATACCGATATTGTTTGAGAATTAAAATGGCTAAAACGAAAGGGGGTGCATCTACATGATGGGTTATTGGGGAAACATGATGGGCTGGGGAGGCGGTTTTGGTTTGTTTGCATCACTTTTTTCAGCTGTTATTCTTATTGACTTAGTGCTTCTTGGTTTTTGGCTTTGGAAAAAGATAAAAGGCAAATAATAAATTGTTGATTAAAGTAAAGGTTTTCGTCGGCTCAAAGAAAACAGGAATCATAAAAAAGTCAGAGGATAGCTTGGAAGTTAGGGTAAAGGAAAAAGCCGAACGAGGTTTAGCCAACAAAGCGGTTGTGCCCGCTCTAATTTCGTATTTTAAAATGTCATCGGCTAAAATCAGGCTAATCAGTGGCGCAAAAAAAAGAAACAAAATTTTTGAAATAAGTTTTTAAACACTAACCAATGTTGGACAGCAAGAAACACCAGTGATACTCTTACATCAACTAATTACTCGTTCATTAAAATAAGGAAGCAAAATGCTGAGAGAGTTAATAGTTGATTTAAGTTCTCCCGTAATCATAAAGGGTTACATAAAAAACAGCCAGGTTAAGGATGGCCAAGAGGAGGAAGATCAGCCCCTAGAAATTCACTATATTCTTTTGCCTCGGGACAAACTAACAAATTCCACATTTCCGATCTGGATAGACGAGTCTGTGTATGTAGCCATTTCTTTGTTACTTGAGGGTGCTGCTACTTTAAGACCGCTAACGCACGATCTTTTTAAAAATACTCTTGTTGATTGGGGTATAAAGATAAACAAAGTCGTTATTACCAGAATTGACGAGGATGCAACATATTTTGCCGAGATTTACTGTCAACAAGGCGAGGAAGAGAAAATTATAGATAGTAGGCCCAGCGATGCGGTTGCCATGGCATTACATTTTAATTCACCGATTTTTATAGAAGATGAATTGCTCATGCAAATTTTAAGCAACGAGAATTCTACAAAAGTAACGGATTTTATAGAACAAAACAGACCAGGATTGTCAGAATAATCTGGAAAAATAGCTAAATTAAAAACCTGCTTTTGCAGGTTTTATTGTCCGGTAAATTTAGGTTTACGTTTTTCAAGAAAAGCTCTGATCCCTTCTTCGGCATCACGGCTTTGGAAAGATTCTAAAATTGCGTTTTTTTCACATAGCAGTCCTTCTTCAAGAGTTTTTCTACTGCCACGAATTATTGTTTGACACGCCGACGCAAAAGATTTAGGTGGTGTCATGCCTTTTACTTTCCAACCCAGCCATATTTTTAGTATTTCTTTGAGAGCCGCCAGTTTGTCGCTAAACATTTCGTTAAGCGGTCCGTTCTTTGATTGTTTGATTGGCTTGTAAGGTTGCGCAAACAGTAATTTTAAAAATCGCGGTTCTATTGTTGATAAAACGAAATCGACAAATGGAGGTTCGGCTTTTTCGAGTCTGCCGGAAAGTATTAGGTTAATAGCACGAACCCTTCCGGCGCGGCGAGGCAACCTTTGCGTGCCTCCTGCACCAGGCATAATACCCAAGGTTACTTCTGGCAAACCGATTTGGCTGTCTTTTGTGGCGACAATCCGGTCGCAAGCCAGAGCCAATTCGTAGCCGCCGCCCAAAGCACGCTGGCGAATGATCGCGACAACTAGAGCCGGAAAATCCTCAATGGTTTTAAGCAAATCGTTGAATTCGTTTACTGCTTTTTGTGCTTGCTCAACACTTTGCAGACACAAGGGAAACTCTTTGATGTTCGCACCGTTTACCGGTCCGTTGGCTCCAATAAAAACGGCTCGAATGTCTTTTTGGCTTCTTAACGATTCAAATGCTTCACGGAGTTGTTTTACGATTGATGACGACAAAAGGTTGCTTCGGCCATCGCCGAAGGTAATTTGCCAGTAGCCATCACCCAGGTTATCAAGCCTGACCCCTGATCTGTATTCGTAAAAACCGTTTCCGGTTTTCATTCCCAGTTTTTTTTCCGCTACCATTTTTGCAAGTAGCGGCGGAATAGACCAGTGTTTTTCCGGTTCTTGTTTTTGGAATGACTTTAATGCGTCTAAGCTGACATCATTGCCAACTAAATCGCTGAACATTACCGGCCCCATCCTGAATTTGAGTTCTTCTTTTTGTTCTTCAAGTTTATCGGTCGATAGCGACAGGAGCCGATCCAATTCCGAAGCTTTGACGGGCCAGTTTAAGCCCAATCGTAAAGCCTTGTCAATGGCATCCATGCTACAGCCGGTTTCTTTTGCGAGCTCTGAAACAGAATTAGCCATAGCCTTCATAATCCTTAATGACTTTTGATCTTTGAACCATTCCCCGCTTGTAAAAGCTCCGTCTATGTCTTGGGGAGTTGTGCTTTCAGACAAAACTTCAAAGGTGGTCATTAGCATGGGCAGTGCAACCCGATTTACGATAAAACCCGGAATATCTGGGGCGATAACGTGGGTTTTACCCAAGGCGGAAGCCAAGAAAATTGCCGAATCCGCTGTTACCTTGTTGGTGTATTTGGAAAAAACCAATTCAACCAAATGCATTTTTGGTACTGGGTTAAAAAAGTGCATCCCCAGAAATCTCTGTGGATTTTTTACGGCTTGAGCCAGAGTCTCAATTTTTATGGTTGAAGTGTTTGAAGCTATTGGAATACTGTCGTCGATTTTTTCGGTCACCGCTTCGTAGAGTTTCATTTTGGTTTCTGAATCTTCGAAAATTGCTTCTATGATAAAATCGGCCAAAGTTAGTGAGTCTAAATTGCTTGAATCAAAAAATTGGATACGGCTCAAAGCCGAGTTTACGGCTTCCTTGGAATAGTATAAGAGCCGGCTATCTGATCCTTTAGCCAAAAAAAGCGCAAGCCAGAGTCTTCTTTTAAAATCTTGAATCGTTTCCTGATACGCAATTTCAAACGGTCCGCTATTATTTTTATTTTTTGCCATTGACGAAAAAACATCATAAAGGTAAACATCAAAGCCGCTTTGCAGGGCGTTTTGGGCAATACCCAAACCCATAGTTCCAGCGCCAAAAACAGCTATTCTTTGAATATCTTTCATGGTTTTCTCCCGCTTATTTTAAAAGAACCCAAATAATTCATCTAAAAAATACGCCGAATTGCGAAACTTGTAAAGGCTAATAAAAAAATCGGGTTTTTATCCCGATTAGGTTTTGCGTTCTAAAAATAAAGCGGAAATGCCGGTCTGTTTTTCACTATAGCCGAAAATTAATCCATGAATTCTGGTGCCGGCACCTATCATGACAAAGGGATAGGTGAGAAATAAAACAAGAGCAAGAAGGTTCCAGGAACCCAGGAAGTTTTTGTAAGTCGGCACAGTCGTGTCAATAAGTGGGTTGAACCCCACAACCTCAATCCCGGAATTCCACATAAAGTGATTTCCACTCCATGCTTCGGCATGGCCGAGTAGTGGCGTCAGAAATGAAAAATTAATGTAATCAACATAAAGAGAACCGGAAATCGTCAAGAAAATCACAAGCGCCGTATAATATAGCGGTGTTTGGCGCATTGTCCACCATAGCCAAGTTTTTCCTCCAAACAATAATCCAGGAACAAATGGGCAATAGAGAATGAAGGCTAAAATCATTAAAAAGTTATTTTGCAAAAAAAATCCAGCAAACAAGAATATGAGTGAAGTTATGGTTGGGAAAATTGCCAGAGCCCTTAGACTATTTATGCGTCTTGCCAGGACTTCGACCAGTAAGCCGACAAGCGGCAGAAGAATTGGTATATCAAGTAGGAAGCTATGGCAAGTGCCGGGAGTATACGCTTGAGCGAGCCCTCGTATTACACCGCGTGTTGTTGCGTGCCGTTCAGCCGTAAGAACAATGCCGATACTGGCAAGAACCATCAATAACATAATAATCATATCAGTCCCTCCTCCCTCATCCATTCAATTGTTTCACGCAGGCCACCATCAAGTAGCGGGTCATTATATTGAAATCTAAATCCAAGGTTACGAATAGACTCAGAACTAACCAAAAAGTTATAACCACGTTCAAAGTAGCCCAAGAAATCGCGTTGAACTAATGGCGGGTGATTATATTTTCGTGCGATTCTTTCTGATTGCCATGCGAAAAACTTCATCAGCCACATCGGATAGCTAACCGGGAAAAGATCGACCCTGATTCCTACCCGTTCAAACTCCTTTTTTAGCCACAGCATCAAATCTTTAATGGTATAGCTGGAGCGGTCGCCAAGATTAAAGCATTTTCCAATTGTATCTTGGCGTTTAGCAAGGAAAAGCGCCGCCCTGCATACATCCGAGACATGTACCAAACTAATTCTATTTTTGCCACCGCACGGAAAACCCGGGAGCTGGTTTTTGGCCATCATGTCAATGATCACCATTGCTCCATAGTTACCACCCGGTCCGTAAATTGCCATCGGAAAAATTTCGGTTATAGGAAGATCTTCATATTCTTGGCAAATCATGTGTTGTAATGCCTTTGATTCTTCGTAGGCGTTTCGAGGACGCATTGGTGAGTTTTCTGAAAGAGGCTGATCAATGATTATATGTCCTTCGTTTACGTTCTTTGACTTGCGGAAACTTTCTCCATAAACGGATGCTGAAATCCAAGCCACAATATGTTGAACATCAGGATTGTATTTTCGCGTTGCTTCTAAGCAATTTCTCATGATAGCGTGATTGGTCTTTAGAATTTTTTCTCGCGGAACATCGTATCTAAAAATAGAAGCAACGAGGAATTCAACGTTTGGTCTATGTTTAGCAATCAACGAGGCCACATCTGAAAAATTTGCCAGATCGCACGGTTGATATTCCACATTATAAGGCAATGGTTTGGGTTTAGCATTTGGATGGTCTGTGGCTATGACCCCAAAGCCATTATCTATCAGCAGTTTTATCATATGCGGCCCCACAAATCCGTAGGCGCCGGTTACCAAAGCAGTTGGTTTTTTTGTTTCTGACATACTTTACCTACCTTTTTAATGTGCTATCAAGTTGTCATCATTCTTTACTATTATTGATATTTTGTAAACCCCGCCCGTCCTTTTCAAGGGCGGGGTCAAATTGTAACTTCCCCCTTGTTTTTTATATATGTTTAAAATAGACTGCGGTTAGAATTTGATCTTTAATAAAAAAGAGACAAAATGACCCATGAATCTATTGTTGTAACTAATCCTGCCACTGGCAAGGTATTTAGAGAAATTGTTTGTCATGATGAAACTATATTGGATTTTTTTGTGCGTGAAGGCAGAAAGGCTCAAATAAAATGGCAAAAAGTTTCCTTTTCCGATCGATTGAAACTTTTCAAGAAACTGAAACGCCATATTCAAAAAAAATATCATGAATTAGTCGAGCCGAATCAATCAGAAACGGGAAAAACTTGGCCGGATGCGATGGTTGACGTGATATCCGCTGTTGCCGAAATTCATGAGCTTGAGCGGAGGGGTGAAGCTTATGCCTGCGAGCATGTTTCTAATCACGTATTTTTATCAAATAAAAATGCGAAGGTCTTCTTTGAACCGCATCAGCTTGTGGGGGTAATTACTCCATGGAATTTGCCTTTGGCTATTCCGGCGGCAGATATTTTTCCGGCATTATTTCTTGGCAGCGCGGTTATCTGGAAGCCGTCTGAATATACGCCCTTGACGGCCTTAAAGCTGGAAGAAATTATGAAAAATGTCGGTTTTCCTGCGGGCTTGATGCAAGTGCTATTGGGTTACGGCGATATTGGAGCGAAACTTTGCCAAGTTGCGGATCACATTAGTTTTACCGGTTCATGTAAAACCGGCAAAAAAGTTGCTGAAATTTGCCAGTCTCGCGGCTTCATACCCAATTTAGAAATGGGCGGCAAGGCGCCGGCAATCGTCCTGCCCGATGCGGATTTACGGCGTACTGCCCAAGCACTGGTGTACGGTGCAATTGCAAATTCAGGTCAATATTGCAAATCGTTTGAAAGGATTTACGTTCACAAAGAAGTTTTACACGCCATTTTGTCTTATGTCATTCAGATTGTGCACTATGATCTTAAACCCGGCAGAGATTATGGTCCCATGATTACAAGAGCTCAATTTGATGTTGTGGAAAAACAAATTGAGGACGTCAAAAAAGCCGGAGCCCATGTTTGTTGGAGGAAAGAATTGCCAGATCGGTTGCGCGATGGTGGCAACTGGCTGACTCCGGCAATTTTATATCCCACGGATCATTCGATGTCTGTGATGAAAGAAGAGACCTTTGGTCCCGTAATGCCATTCATGGAATTTGATGACATCGGAGAAGCCATCTCTTTGGCCAATGATTCTCATTTGGGTTTGAATGCTTCCGTTTTTACCAAAAACAAGAAATTATTTTATGAAATAGCCGGATATATTCAGGCTGGCAATGTTGTCGGCAATGACGCGATGATAAACTGGTTTATAACTGACGCGCCGCAATGCGGTCGGAAGGGGAGTACGTCCCAATACGGCGGTTTGCCGCGGCACGGCCGAACCGGTATTCAGCGATTCGGAAAACCCAAGACTATTGTTTGGCACGACCACCCGTTTTTCCATTTGCCGTTTTTTAAGACAAAGGAACCGTGGTGGCTTCCGTATAACGGTTTGACCAACTTAGCATTGAGAGCATTCCTTCATGGGTTTTAACCTCCGCCCCATAACAGGCGGTTTTTTTTAATAAAAAAACCGCCTGTTATGGCGGCATTCAACTAGCTTATTTCATCAATTGCTTTTCTTAGAATTTTTACTGATGGTAGTGGGTCGTGGTAATAATCTTCTATGACAATCGGGCCAGAAAACCCGACTTCTTTTAGCGGTATCAAGATATTATTTTTAAGGTTAAGAGACCCATCACCAAGCGGCTTGTGGTCTTGATAAACCGGCTCTTTATACCCCGACGGGTAAATGGTGCTGGCAATGACGCGGATATCGTGCAGGTGCAATTGGGCGATCTTGTGTCCGTATTTCAAAATAAATCGCTTGGGATGTTCAAAGCCGTTCCTGATTACGTCATGTCCTACGTCAAAACAAATCCTGGCATCTATTTGTTTGGTAACAATATCGGCCATCATATCAAAGTCGCTGTGTTCCAGGTTTTCCAAACAAATGTTTTGAGCGGGGATTATTTTTTTTAATTCTTTCATTGTTTCCAAAACAGAGGGAACTACGATAGTGTCATTGACGTGATGCTGTGTCCACCAAACTAAGCCCTGTATAAATTTGCGCAGAGCATATTTTTTAAGAGGTGAATGGGGGAATATTTTATCAAGTTCTTGCCTTAAAACAGGATCAATGGCATGGGTATTCAAGTAGCGGAAAAATCTGTCTCCGCCAAGATGCAGGACATAATTAAGCGGTTGTAACGGTTCAAAAAGTTTTACCATTCTACCTATCGCCTGGACTGAAGCTTGTCTGATTTCCGGTATAAATGAATCAACTTGCAATCCGCCGAATTGCGATAAGTGTTCGCTGAAGGTTATGCCTTCATCTTTGAGCTGGCTCAAATAGGGTATTTTATTTTGCCACCACTGTGTAATCTCGGGTCTTAGGAAAACTATGTCGTCATCAAGTTCAAAATGTTCCGCGCCGGCATTCCTCAATTCTTCAATTTGGTTTTCAAGGTTAAACATTGAAAGCAATTTTTCCGGGGGCATTTGCGGACCGTGGTAAATGCCGCTTAAACATCGCCCGCCCAATTTGAGCAAGATATTGCCCATTCGCCGCCGCAGTAGCGGATGATGAAGGTGCGGGTCGGAAAAAAGCGTATCTTGCAAAATTTTGGGTATTAGCTTGAAGGTGTTTAAAAGAGTTCCCACGCGCATTTTATTTGCCATGACTATCTCCACTAAATATTTTAAAAGACCAAGTTATTTAAAGCATAGGCTTCATAGAAAAAAAATCAATCGTATCGTGTTAGTCGGATTAATTTGACGCATATTTTTTAGACTGCTATAATTCCAACTACATTTTTGTTCGTTAACAAAAGGAGTAGAAATGGAAAAAAATAAGGGCCTTTCGTGGCCTCGTTTATTTGGTGAAGGCGATCCATATGATTCTATAAAATGGGAAAAAAGAACGGCAGAAATTACTAATGAAAAAGGCAAGATCTTTTTTAGACAGGACGGTGTTGAAGTTCCAGATTTTTGGAGCCAGACCGCGACCAATATCGTGGCTTCAAAATATTTTCGCGGTAAACTAGAATCATCAGAAAGAGAAAATAGTGCCAGGCAGATGGTTAATCGCGTTGTAGATAGAATCACTGCTTGGGGCATATTGGACAGCTATTTCGCAACCGAACAAGATGCTGAAAATTTCAGGCAGGACCTAAAATTCTTGATGATAAATCAGTGGGCGGCGTTTAACAGCCCAGTCTGGTTCAATGTTGGAGTTTATGACAAACCGCAGTGTAGTGCCTGTTTTATTCTATCCATAGACGACAGTATGGAATCAATTTTTGAATGGTGCAGGCAGGAGGGCTGGATTTTTAAGGGTGGTTCTGGAAGTGGAGTAAATCTTTCACCACTAAGGTCTTCTCTGGAGCCATTATCTAGAGGTGGCAGATCTTCTGGTCCGGTTTCATTTATGAAAGGTGCTGACGGATTTGCCAACATGATACGTTCTGGCGGCACAACTAGACGCGCCGCCAAAATGGTAGTTTTAAATGTTGACCATCCCGATATCAAGCAGTTTATTTGTTGTAAAACAATAGCAGAAGATGAAGTGAGGGCTTTAGAGGCCAGCGGTTTTCAAAATTCAATTGACGGTGATCTTTTTAGTCCATATACCATGATACCTTATCAAAATGCTAATAACTCCGTGCGTGTAAGCAATGAATTTATGCGACGGGTTGATGCCGATGAAGATTGGGAACTCAAAGCGGTTACCACCGGAGAAACACTCAGGGTGGTAAAAGCAAGAGAGGTCATGAGGTGGATTGCGGATGCCGCCTGGCGTTCTGCTGATCCGGGTATGCAATTTGATACCATAATTAACGATTGGCATACTTGTCCGAAAACCGGCAGAATTAACGCTTCAAACCCATGCAGTGAGTATATGCATTTGGATGATAGCGCTTGTAACTTAGCTTCGCTTAACTTGGTTAAATTTCTGAATAATGACGGCAGTTTTGACATTGTTTCATTTAAAAAAGCCGTGGATACCATGATTCTTGCCCAAGAAATCATTGTCGGCAACTCTTCTTATCCAACACCAAAAATAACCGCCAATGCTCTTGCTTTCCGTGAACTTGGATTGGGCTATGCTAACCTCGGTAGTCTTTTAATGAATATGGGCTTGCCCTACGATTCTGATTTTGGCCGTGACGTGGCAGCCGCTATTACCTCTATTATGACCGGAGAGGCATACTGCATGTCTGCAAGAATTGCGGAAGTAACTGGCCCGTTTGCCGGATATGAGTTAAATCGTGAAGACATGTTGAAAGTTATAGAAAAGCACGGCATATTTGCCATAAAACTTCAAAACCAATTTGGTGAGCGGACGCATCTTATGCGCGAATCTGAATGTGTTTGGAAAGAAGCTTTTGGGCTAGGGCAAAAATTTGGCTATCGGAATTCTCAAGCTACAGTATTGGCTCCGACCGGTACTATTGCATTCCTGATGGATTGTGATACGACCGGAGTTGAACCGGAATTGGCTTTGGTTAAGTATAAGAAACTCGTGGGTGGTGGAACACTTAAGTTGATAAATAACCAAGTGCCGGCGGCTCTTAAAAAACTCGGTTACAATGAACAGCAAGTTTCTGACATCAAAAATTACATTTTGGAAAAGGAAACCATAGAAGGCGCGCCGTATCTAAAGGATGAACACCTGCCCGTTTTTGACTGTTCGTTCAAAGCACAAAACGGTGTTAGAAGTATCGGTTATGCGGGTCATATCAAAATGATGGGTGCCGTTCAGCCCTTTATTTCCGGTGCGATTTCTAAAACCGTCAATCTGCCCAGTGGTGCCACGGTGGAGAATATTCGCGATGTATTTATACAGTCGTGGAAACTTGGCCTGAAAGCAGTGGCCGTTTACCGCGATGGTTGTAAGAGCGTTCAGCCGTTGAATGTTTCAGACGAAGAAAAAACAAAAAAGACAGTAAATCCACAAACTGCTGACGGTAATCTCGTCCAGACAATCGGCAATTACACGAGAAGAAAGTTGCCTGACACAAGAGATGCGATAACCCATAAGTTTTCTCTCGGCGGCCATGAAGGATATTTGACCGTTGGTCTTTATCCCGATGGATCTCCTGGTGAAACATTTATTGTCATGGCAAAGGAAGGGAGCACGGTGTCTGGATTGGTTGATACCATTGCAACCCTTATTTCGGTAGCTCTGCAGTCGGGCGTGCCGCTAAAAGTTCTGGTTAAGAAGTTTAAAGACATGAGATTTGAGCCGGCGGGTATAACCGAAAATCAGGAAATACGTTTCGCAAGTTCAATTGTTGATTACATTTTTAAATGGCTTGGCAAGAAGTTTCTTTCAAAGGAAGACCAGGAAGAAATTTTTGGACCGCCACATGATAAAACACCTGTTAGCGTATCAGAAAAAAGCGGTATCAGTGGTGTCGATACCGATGCTCCGGTTTGTGGATGCGGTACTATCATGAAAAGAGCTGGCTCGTGTTACACATGTTCGAATTGTGCCACTTCAACCGGTTCATGTGATTAGGATTATTTAATTTTTTATTTTTTACCCACCAATTGGTGGGTTTTTAATTTGGGTTTGACCCCATTAGAAGTAGCCCTAGCGGGTTTGTATTCAATAACTATCAAATAACTTAAAAAGTTTGCTGAAAACAGTTTTAACTTATGTGTAAAGCTACGCAGTAGTTACTTCTAACGGGGTTTGAAAATAAAGAAGAATGAGTGATAGAATTGGAGTATGTCTTTGGAACAACCAAAATCAGAGATAAAGCCGGAAACGAAAATTGAAAGTGAAAAAAGACTGTCGTTTTTTGAACGGATTGGCAGGCCGGAGTTGAAAGAAAAGTTAACCCCCGAAACGCCATGGGCTTATTTTACAATGGAACTTTACGGAAGCGGTATAAGGGGCGGCGGAGGTTTGGGAATTCTAGCGGCGGACACACTTGAGGTAAAAAAGAAAGAGCAAGTTCCGGCTGTTTTTATTACCCCCTTTTATACCAAAGAAAGAGCGCAGGGATTTAAGAAATTTGAACAGAGAATCAAGCTAACGAACGTAAAACCGGAAAAACGCGGATTTAAGCCTACGGGTTGGTCAGTTACGGTAAGAGAGGTCGCGGGTGGAAGACCTGATTTTACGGAATTGGGCGTATACCAAAAACAAGAGGGTTGCGTTACATTACTCACAATCACGGAGAAAAACTTCGGTGCGCTTTATCAGGGTGAAAACAATAGCGATCACCGTCTTTATCAAGAAATATCATTGGGTTTTGGCGGTTGGCAGGCGATGAGGAAAATGGGAATGGAGCCAACGGTGCGGCAACTCAATGAGTCGGCTACGGTTTTTTCAGCTCTTGCGTGCCTTGATGAGAAGGTTCGTGTAGTTGGCGATTTTGAGCAGGCATTGCGAGCCGTAAAAGATGGCACAATTTATACTAACCATACTTTAGTACAGGCCGCTGAAGCTGAATTTACGCTTGATCAGTTTGATCGTTTTGTAATGCCAAATATACAAAGCGACACTGTTAAAAAGTGGCTTCGCGGATTATTTAGAGATGGTAGGGTCAAGTTAAGTACTCTTGCGATAGAACTTGCCGGCAAAAAGAATGGAGTCAGTTTGATTCACGCACGCGAAGCCGGCAAGACATACAAAGATATCCACGGCAATAATGTGGAATTTGAGGGTATTACTAATGGAATTGCGCTTGATCGCTGGGGAGATCGGGAACTTCTTGCATATTATCGAGAGCATGGCATTATTGACGAATTTGATCTTGTATTGGACGATTTTAAGGAAAAAATACAATCCATGGATGCTCAAAAATTGGAAGAAATAAAAGAACGCGATCGCACCATCGCGAGAGATGTTTTAAAAAAACACAAAAACCAATATGGTGAGCCCGTCGTGGTGCCGCAAGAGGCAAAAATATATGATTGGAAGCGAAGAATTGCGGAATACAAACGGCCAGGTATGGTTTTTGAACGTCCTGATGAACTTGCTGGTATTCTTGAAGAACGAGATGCCTATCTGGTAATGGCTGGAGAAGCGCATTCGGCCGACAAGCCGATGCAGGAGGAATTGAAAAGAATTTTTAAAGTTATTGATGCCAATCCGATTCTTAAAAAACGCGTGCACTTTGTTAAAAATTATAACGAGGTATTGGCAAAAGCTCTGGCGCAGGGAGCTGATGTCGCGCTCAATACGCCGCGTGTAAGAATTGAAGAAGGGGAGAGAAGGGGAGAACGTATTAGCACCGAAGCCTGCGGCACTTCATGGGAGAAGGATATTCTTGGCAATACAATCCTGATCTCTACTCCCGATGGAGGAGCGGCCGATCTGGAGGTGCTTGCCGAACAGGCCAAAACAGAAAAGGAGGAATCATTTTTAGAAATCAGCGGTCAAAATTTTAATGAAGAAGTCGAATCGCTTTATGGGCAAATGCGCCATGCCGCTGATCTACTGGACGATAAAGCTAAAAAAATCGAATACCTTAAACGCCAACTGGCGGCTTATCTGCCGATTATTTCCGGTGCTCGTATGGAAGTTGATTATTTAAATAGCGCCGCATAACGTCTATAAACTTGGTTTAATGTGATATAATAAAAAAATGATACTTTCATTTTTAACATATAAACCTGTATTGGTGGGATTACACCTTGCTTTTGCAATTGCCGGCATAGACGCTTTTTTGTGGTACTTAGGGGAGTTGGTCCAGCTCCAGTTTGGACAGTCCCAAACTGGAGCTGGACAAGCCGGCAAGTCGCAAAATCATGCCAGAATTAAATGGGCTTCCATAATCGGCGTAATCGGTTTTGCTTTAACCTGGCTACTCGGCGGTTATTACTATGTTGTTAATTACGGCAAGATGGTGAAGCCGGTAATTCTAAAGGGAACGGCGCCTTGGGCACATGCTATCGCGATGGAAGCCAAAGAGCATATTTTTTTGTTTATTTTGCCACTAGCAATAACGGCAATGATTTTGGCGTTTGTAGATAAAGAAGAATTTGAAAAATTCAAGCTACGCAAAACGGCTATGTTATTAGCCGGATTTATTGCTTTTCTGGGATTAGCCATCGGCGCGATGGGATTTATTATATCCGCCGCCGTTCGCTGGGGCTAGACACGACTTGCGATGTCCTCATATTGGGTTTTAATATTTGGACATCGCAAGTCGTTATATTATGAACAAGGTTAAACTAACTTATTCATCTTCAATAGCCGCCGCTCTTTCTATTGTTGTTATCACCGCAGTTACAATTTGGGGTGAGTTGTCGCCTTCGTTTAAGACTTGGCTTGCCGGTTTTACAGGCCACCACTGGCTGACCAAAAGTGCGCTGTCGTTAATAGTTTATTTCGGGGGATTGGCTATATTTTATTTATTGCCCAAGGGCGCAAACCCCAATACCATTCGTGGGGGACTGATATTTTTAATTATTACCGCGTTGGCCGGATTCTCGGTTGTGTTTTTATTTTTCATTTGGCATTATTTGTGGAGTTAAAAACAGTCTCAATGATATGGATATAATACAGCTTTTTATTTTAGGGATTCTGGAGGGATTTACGGAGTTTTTGCCGATCTCATCAACGGCCCATCTTATTTTAGCGTCCCGGTTGTTTCAATTGGGCGGATCGGAGTTTATGAAAAGTTTCACAATTGCTATTCAGCTGGGGGCGATATTGGCCGTTGTATTTCTTTACGCGTGGCGGTTGGTAATAAACCCGGGAATAGGCAAAAAAACATTAGTGGCCTTTTTGCCGACGGCCGTGGTAGGTTTTTTGCTGTATAAAACAATCAAAGGAGTTTTATTTGAAAGTTTGTTCGTAATTATTATTTCCTTGTTTGCGGGTGGTATTATTTTAATAATTTTTGAACTGTTGTTTAAAGAAAAAGAAACTTCAGCCGCTAGTATGAAAGACATTACTTATACCCAAGCATTCATGGTGGGTTGCGCGCAATCGTTGGCGGTTATACCCGGCGTATCGCGGGCGGCGGCAACTATAATAGGGGGGATGTTTGCCGGGATAAAACGCGTAGCTATAGTTGAATTTTCTTTTGTTTTGGCTGTTCCGACCATGGCCGCCGCAACTGGCTACGACCTTTTTAAGAATGCCGGCGGATTTTCAGCCAGCCAATTCCATTTGTTGGCGGCAGGGTTTGTTATTTCCTTTTTCGCCGCTTTACTAGGTGTAAAATTCCTGCTTAATTTGATACAGCGCCATTCATTTATCGGGTTCGGCATTTATCGTGTTATAGCGGCCTTAATATTTTTTCTTTTATTGTTTTATGAATAAATTTCAAAAAATTTGTTTATTTTTGCTTCGCATTTCAATGGGTTGGCTTATGTTTTACGCCGGGATCATAAAGGTTGTTGACCCGACATGGTCGGCGGCTGGCTATCTTGGCAATGCCAAAACTTTTACTGGGTTTTATAATTGGTTTTTACGACCCGATATTTTACCGTTTACTAATCTTGTGAACGAGTGGGGTCTTACGCTGTTGGGCCTAGCTCTTATTTTTGGAATCTTTGTTAGGTTGAGTTCGGTTCTGGGGGCAGTGCTTATGCTCCTATATTATTTTCCGATTTTGCAATTCCCGTACCCCAATGCCCATTCGTTCATAGTAGATGAGCATATAATTTATATTTCGGTGTTGCTATTTCTTGCTACAATCCGGGCGGGTCGTGTTTGGGGTCTGGAAAATTGGTGTTCAAGGTTGCCAATTTGTTCCAAATTTCCAAAATTACGTTTCTGGCTTGGCTAACTATTATGCCTAAACAAAAAGCGCGTTTCTCGCGCTTTTATTTTCCTAATTTTCTTTCTCGCTGGCCGTACTCTTCAATTATTTTTTTAAACTCTTCTTCAGAAAAATCTGGCCAGAGGGTGGGTGATATATAAATTTCCGAATCGGTGGTGTGCAACATCATAAAACCCGAACTGTTGTGAAACCAATGTTCTTTTGTTTCGCCGGTCCTGATAACAAGATCTACCGGTGGCAGTTCTCTCGTCCAAAGTGTTGCCTTAATTTTTTGAAAATCTAATTCTCCAGGTTGCCATGCGTTTTGTGGTTGCCAATTTCTCATTTTCGCTTGGATTTGAAAAGCTTCGACTAATTCTTGTTTCCCGTCGTATCCCAACAGGAGAGTAAGGTGGTGTTTGTCAAAATTTGCAGTCCGCATCTCAAGGTTCTTGATTAAATCAGCCAAAACTCTGGTGGCGGTAAGTTCTTTCCATTTGCCAAAAACCTTGAACCTGATTTGTTTTTCAAACAGGTCTTTTGTTAAGCGGCCGTTTAGACCTTTCTTTAGCAAAGAAACCAAATAATCTATTTCAGTGGCACACCTTTTTCTATAGTTGTCTTCGGACATTGCCCAAAACGTGAAATAGGGGATGCCGAGATTAAACGCAATTTTGCTGATTTCGTGAAATCGTTTTTTACCTTCCAGGTGACCCATTACTGATGGCCGTCCTTTAGATTTTGCCCAGCGCCGGTTGCCGTCCGGTATGATAGCAATATGGTTTGGAATGCCGGACTTCATTGTCTCCCCCCTTTACTTAAAATATTTTTTATTATCGAGCGAACTTCATCAACTTTTTCTTCCCAGTTTAGTTTGGATCCTATGTAAAAAAATGCAGGGTGTTTGCTCCACAATCGGAACAGCTCGCGGTGTCTTTGTGCTATTTCTTCGTAATTTTTTTCGTAGCGGGCAGGATTTTTTAAGCGGTCCTTTTCAAATATATGCTTTGGTGGCGGACCTAGATATATGACGGCGTCGTATCGGGCATATTCTTGTTCCACGCTTGTTTTGAAAAAACTCAAAAATTCTTTCAAGCCGCCATTGAGATACGCCGCGTTATCCAGTGTGCCACGATCTACTGCAATTGCTTTTTTGTTTTCTAATTTGGCGAATTGAATTGATAGCGTTTCAAAATTTTTTTGAGTTTGATATACCGTCAGCTGAAATCTGCGGTTAGCGACCCTATCGCCACTTGGTTTTATGCCAAGTTGATGGATTACCATTGAAGCCGTTTCTGGAATAAAATATATTTCAGGTCTCTTTTTTTTAAATATTTCCAAGATGCTACTTTTACCAGAACAAGGGGGACCAATTATGGCCATTCGGCAAATATCTTTTTGCAGTTCTCTCGTGTGATTCAAGGCAATTTGGCCGTTAATGCCACGCAACTCACTTGCTAGTCTGGCAAGATGTAAATTTGATAACTTGTCGGTTACCTCGGTAGCTTCCATAATCCATGGCGGCAGTTCTACTTTTTCGTCTGCGGATGCCAATTCTTTTTCCGCGATAATAATTCCTTTCAAAGGTTCATCATAAAAATCAACTTCCCAGCCGTTAACCTTATGCCTAGTTTTTGTAAGATGATGATGGCATGCCATTAGCAGGTGTTCCGCAAAAAGGCGATCTATTTTAAACTGGCCTTCCTCGCGCACCAACCCCGAGCCGGTTTTGATTGTCGCTGTTGCCAAAATTGACTTTCCTTCACTGGCCAATCTTACCCTAAATGATTTTGTCTGTTCGGGCAGTTCAAGGTATCCCTGCTGTATTTTTTTACAGCCGTCTTCGCAGGAAAGCATTAGCGGCAGGTTAATTTTTTTAACCAAAAAACGCCGTTCGATTTCTTGTTTTATCATCTAAACTCCTTTTAAATGTGCGTTATCTATCACGAAAGAATAAATTATTTTTTATTGTTGGTCAATCCTATTTTGTTTGTGCTATATTTAATATGAAATTAGCACAATTTGTTATTTTATGGATAACTTTTCTTTCCTAAATCCAGAAGAACTAAAAATTTTCAGGAAATTAAATACGCCCCAAAAAATACAAGATTTTCTGGAAGCGATTCCTATAAATTTTGATCACAAAAAAGATACCTGCATGTCGCCCCGGGTTATGCTCCGTAAAAATAAGGCGCACTGTATTGAGGGGGCTATGTTTGCGTCAGCGGTGCTTTGGTTTCATGGCGAGAGGCCGTTGCTTTTAGATTTGAGTGCGGCTGACAGGGATTTTGATCATGTAGTTACGCTTTTCAAGCGCGGTGGTTACTGGGGCGCGATCAGCAAGACCAACCACGCTGTTTTGCGTTATCGTGAGCCGGTTTATAAAAGCATTCGTGAGTTAGCGATGTCCTATTTCCACGAATACTTTGATAATGTCGGCCGGAAGAATTTGAGGGAATATTCCAGGCCGCTTGATTTGAGAAAATTCGGTAGCGACTGGATAACCGCTGAAAAAGACCCTTGGCATATTGCCGAGGCGTTATGCGACTGTCTTCACCAAAAAATTGCCGACAAAAAAACCATTGCCTCATTCCGCAGTGCCGACCCAACAGAGATTAAGGCCGGCAAAGTTGTCCAATATAAAAAATAGCCCAGACGATTTGTCTGGGCTATTTTTTAACAGCCAATAGCCAGCTGCTTTTAGCTTCATCATCCCACCAATTTTTGCGGAAGTGTCCAATAGTATAACTGTGGTTGGCGCCGAACCAGGTGTCGTGGAAATAAATTCTTTTTGAGGAAACTTTTTTTACGATTGAGTAATGATGTTCTTTGTGGTTGGGAATCCAATAAGTAACTAGAACCAAACTTTTTTTTGAGAACCTTTTCAGGGCGTCTAGGCTCGCTCCCTCTCTTACTCTAAATTTTACACCTTTCTTTTTTAGAAATTTAACTAATTGACTATTTGAAGTTCCCGACGGTGTGGTTTTAAGTTCTTTAGCCAAGTTGGTGTCCAGGCAAGTTTTGCCTGAATAATTCAGGATTATTTTGGTTACCGCTGGGCCGCAGGTCCAGCCATTTTTTTGCTTGTAGGCGCGGCCGAGGAGTTTCATCCCGTACGAGACAGGAAATGATTTGTTGTGTAAATCATTTCCGTGCCTATTAAAAATAACTTTATTATTCCCGATTAAATAGCCATTGTAACCCTTCCTTGTTGTTGGCGAAGGCTGTCTCGTTCGGGATTCATGTTGTGTGCATTTAAGCATGCCATTACTGGCTTGCCAACAGTTGACCCGGTTGCACATTTAATGTTTAATTTTTAACAAACGTGGTATACTTTTCATATGAGTAAATTATTTTTAGTTATTATGGTTGTGGCGGCAATATGGAGTTTGCCGTGGAAAGGTTGGGCCCTTTGGCGAGCGGCACAAAACCGCAACAAGCGATGGTTTGTTGTGCTGTTATTAGTTAACACTTTGGGTGTATTGGATATTTTATATCTGTATGTCTGGGGAAAGAAGGGTAACTAGACTCAATCAAAAGCCCGCGTTAGCGGGCTTTTGATTGAGTAAATTCGTCTACGAATTCCGAATATTTACACTCATTTATTTTTTTTCTTATTTTTTGCATGAGATTTAAATAAAATCTCAAGTTGTGTTCAGTGAGTAACCTGATTCCCAGTATTTCGCCGGACTTGAACAGATGATTGAGGTAGGCACGAGTGTGATTGCGGCAGCAATAACAATCACAGGCGGTATCTAGGGGCGTGAATTCGTCGCGGAACTCCGGTTTCAGTATGTTTAGCGTTTTATAGCTGTTGCCATGTGAAATGTAGGCTTTGCCATGCCTTGCTTCGCGTGTAGGAATTACGCAGTCAAAACTGTCACAACCACTTGCAACCGCTTGGACAATATTTTCCGGCGTGCCCACGCCGAGCAGATGGCGGAATTTATTCTCTTCTAAATGGGGGATAGAGGCGTCAACAGCGGCTAACATTTCTTCTTGGGTTTCGCCCCCGACAGCCACACCACCGATACAGTAACCCCCAAAACCAAGCGTTCTGATTTCTTCGGCCGATTTTTTTCTTAAATCAGTAAAGTTGGCGCCTTGTACTATGCCAAGCTGTAGTTGGTGGCTGTTAAGCAGGCGGTTAGTGTTTTTAAGTTCTTCAAATTTTTCTTTTGCCCTTTTGGCCCAGCGAGTCGTCCGTTCAACGGTTTGTTTAACTTTTTCGTAATTGTTCAGGTTACCAGTGAATTCATCAAGCACAACCGAAACATCGCTACCGAGGTTGTTTTGAATTTCAACAGATTTTTCCGGGGTTAATTGCATTCGTCGGCCGTCTGGGCCTGATTGGAAATAGACCCCTTCTTCTTTTACCTGCACATTAAAAGGATTTGGTTCTTCTGCTTTGCGGTTATATCTATGCTTTACCACGTTAGAAGTAAGCCGTCCCGAGGTGGCTGTCGCCACGCCTTCGACGTGGTGGGCTTCTAACGGGGCAAGCGAAAAAATTTGAAAACCTCCGCTATCTGTAAATATCGGTCCGTTCCAGGCCATGAATTTATGCAGGCCGCCGGCGTCAGCTATCAATTCGTCGCTTGGCTGTGTCCAGAGGTGATAAGTATTTGCCAAAATCATCTCTGTGCCCCAGTCACGCAGTTCGTCGTTTCTTGCTGATTTAATCGTTCCCTTGGTGCCGATAGGCAAAAAAACTGGAGTATGGACATCGCCATGAGCCGTCGAAAGTATGCCGGCTCTGGCTTTAGATTTGGGGTCGTTTTTGATAATTTGGAATGACATTATTTTATGATAACAACGCTGGCAATTGTTGCAACTTTATTTTTTCCGTGTTAAGTTAATAATTCTGGGCTTACGCGGTTGGCGAAGTTCAAGGCAAAACCGAGCATCGAAGCGAGTCATAGCAGAACTATGGTGAGCGAGAAGCGGAGGTTTTAACGAAGAAATTGGACAAACCCGTAGGGCTTAACTCAAGCAAAGCCCATAAGATTTCGGGCTTCTTAAGTTAAGCGTGTAAGTCCCGTCACAAATGGAAAGAGTTATACTACAAGCGGAACCGAGAAGTATTATTGGCAGGCAGGTGAAGTCGCTTAGACGACGCGGTTTTGTGCCGGCCGTAGTTTATGGTCACGGTTTTAAGCCACTATCAATTCAGGTGCCAGTTAATGAATTTGAGCGGGTTTATACTGAAGCCGGTGAATCCACTGTAATTTATCTCAATGTTGATGGACAGGATCATCCTACTATTATTCACGATGTTGTTCGTGACCCGTTAAATGATATTTTTTTGCACGCAGATTTTTATAAAGTGCGTTTGGATGAAAAAATACATGCAAAAATTCAGCTTAATTTTATAGGTGAATCCCCAGCGGTTAAGGGCTTGGGCGGAATTTTAGTGAAAAACCTGTCTGAAATAGAAGTTGAGGGTTTTCCGCAAGATTTGCCCCACCAGATCGATGTAGATATCTCTGTACTCGCGGAATTTAAAAGCCAAATTTTGGTAAAAGATTTATCAATCTCAAAAAAACTTGAGGTGAAGGTTGAACCCGAAGTTATAGTGGCTTTGGTACAGGAACCGATTTCCGAAGAAGAACTCAAGGCTCAACTTGAGACACCGGTTACGACCGCGCCGGAGGAGGTTGAGGTTATTAAGAAAGAAAAACCCGAAGAGGAAGTTGCGGAAGAAGCACCGGTGTCGTCAGAGAAAAAAGAGTAATCAAAACCCGCCATAAGGCGGGTTTTGATTTAATAAAACTTCACCTTTTTGGCGTAGTCCTCCCATTTTTGGAGCTGGGAAGGAGTGAGTAAGCGTGACTGCTCTATAAGGGTCTCAACGCTTTTAAAATCAAAATCTATTTGAGCGCCAGGTTTCAATTCGTCAGTTATTGTTTGGCTCAATACTGTTTCAATGAAAACTCTCTGGCCGTTTGTAACGGTCGTGTCGGTGAATTTGTTAAGATAACCCGTAAGGGCGCGGCGGGCCATTTTGATTTTACTGTCGCCGGATTGAGCCGTTTCGGTTATTCTCGTTTCACTTATTAGGGCTTGCTGTTTTTTGCTGTCCAGCAGCGACTTCAATTGTGGTCCGCCAAATACCAGAAGTACCAGACCAAAAAGAAGAACATAACGCGTTGCCCGACAGAGCGTGCAGTGACCGCCGAGAATATATTTTTTAAACCACTTTTTTATTTTGCTTCCCCAACCGGGGCCAAACTCAAAAACCGGCCCAGATGATTTACCGCCCGGCGCATTTAACCCGCTTGTGCCAGATTTTAAAAATAAAGCACGATGGTCTAATTGCATTTTTGTAATTTTTAATTTCCAATTTTTAATTTTTAAATAAATCTTAATGTTTTTAATTTTTAAACATTAGAAATTATTTACAAAATTATAAAATTAAAAATTATAAAATTAACCAGTCTTTTATTTTTAATTTTTAATATTCAGCAACGCATTAACTATTACATCAAGATTGCCGTCCAGTATTTTGCTTATGTTTCCCCAGCTTTTCTTGATGCGATGATCTGTAATGCGGTCTTGGGGGAAATTATAAGTGCGTATTTTTTCGGCGCGTTCAGCAGAGCCAATCTGTTTGCGGCGTTCCTCGGTAACGGCTCCGACTTCTTCGCGTTTTTTGATATCCAACAATTTGGATCGCAGGACTTCCAGCGCGCTTTCCTTGTTGCGCGCTTGGGAGCGTTCCTTTTGCGAGCTGACGACTAAACCGGATGGTTTGTGAAGTAATCTTACTGCGGTTGAAACTTTATTTACATTTTGCCCTCCCGGTCCGCCGGCGCGGTAAAATGATATTTCAAGGTCTTCAGGTTTAATTTCCAAGTCTGTTTCCTTTGCTTTGGGGAGTACGGCCACTGTGGCTGTTGAAGTGTGAACGCGTCCGCTTTTTTCGGTTTCGGGAATTCGTTGAACTCTATGAACGCCTGACTCATACCGCATTTTATTATAAACCTCCTTTCCTGACAGTTCAAAGACCATGTTTTTATAACCGCCAAGCGTTGTTTGACTGTAATCCAGGACGCTTGTTTGCCAACCCTGTGTTTCGGCATATTTTTTGTACATTTCAAAAAGTCTGGAAGAAAACAAGGCCGCTTCCTCGCCACCGGTACCGGCGCGTATTTCAATAATAGTTTCTTGTCGGCCCTGCCCGGAGTTAGTTGACTGGCCGCCGGAAAGCAATCGTTCAATCTCGGCATATCTCTTAGATGCTTCAGCTACTCGCTTGTAATCTAAAACAAACTCGGGATCAGCGAGTTGTTTTTGAATTTGATCAAGTTCTTTTTTGAGTTCTTCAGCTGTTGGCATTGAGGAGAGCCAGGTGGCAAGCTATTTTTTGATGCGAGGTTTTTTAACGGTTTTGCTTTTGATTGCAACATCCGATTTTCCCATTCTTTTTTTGAACCTATCAACTCGTCCTCGCGTATCAAGCATTTTTTCTTTGCCCGTATAGAAAGGATGGCATTGACTGCAAATTTCCACGCTAATCTCCGGCATTGTTGAGCCGGTTTTCCATTTATTTCCGCAGGCGCAGTGGACTGTGGCGTCAAAATATTGTGGGTGAATGTCTGGTTTCATCATTATTAGATTATCACAATTTATTTTATAAAGCAACCGGATTCTTATAAAATGTCTTCGTTCATGTCATAAAATAACTTGTGGATAAAAGTCGAGCAGGAAGCTTGTTTTAATGTTAAAATTATTACTAGAGAAAATATAATTCATTGGAATATATATTTATTCTCTAATAAGTGAAACAAGGAGGGAAAATTTTAATTTTAAAAAGATTTTTCACGCTGTTTTTGATTACTGCGGTTTTTTCGTTTACTTTTTTTGCGTGGCATTCTTCGGCTGCTGTTCCTCAAATTTTAAGTTTTCAAGGACGGCTGGCTGATGCTTCTGGAAATCTTCTTGGCGGAAACGGAACTAACTTTTATTTCAAGTTCGAAATCCATTCTACGGCAACGGGTGATAATGAGTTGTGGTCATCCGGTGGAACTGCGATAACGATAAAAGTTACTCAAGGTGTTTTTAATACTTTACTTGGTGATACGTCTGCCAGTTATAGCGCGTTAAATTTGGATTTTGATTCTCAGACCTATTATTTGGAAGTTCAGGTGTCTGATGACAATGTTGACTTTGAAACATTGTCACCCAGGCAAAGGATCGTTGCTTCCGGATTTGCGGTTAACGCCGAGACGGTTCACGGGGGGAGATTTTTGAACGCGACTGGTGTTGGTCAGTTCGGCGGACTAACTACGGCTTCATACTCAAGATTCGGGACAGCGACAACGACTCATTCCGATGCAATTTATTCCGCTAACGATCTTCTAATCTCCGGTGGTCTTGAGGTGGACGGTTCAGTTTCATTTGACGGATTTGTGAGTTTTGGAAGTAGCGCTTCAATTTCCGGAAGTTTAGAGTTAACATCAACACTTTCAAAACTGGGTATTAATGCGGGTGCTCTTACCAATACCGCTTTTGAAGTTGGCGGTACGGCCTCAATATCCGGCGCCACCACATTCAATGGCGTTACATATACCTGGCCTTCCGCCGAATACCGGCGGCGGTTCAGGCGGCAACGTTTCCGACGGCTTAGACATCGCCGTAACCGCCGGCACATATTTCGCCATCGCTTCCTTACAATTCGATGCTAACATGTTCAATTTCAGCAATACCGCTTCCAACGGCACCATCACATTAGACTGGACTACCGGTCCTGCAAGTCGTGCCGCCAATGAAACTATCACCGGAAGCTGGACATTCAGTAACGCTTCCAATCAATTCAGTAATACTCTTGAGATAAAAACCGCCAGCGTTTCCGCCCTTACAATAGGCGGATCCAACGTCTACACAGTCGGCGGCACAGATGTTTCTTTAGCCGACGGCGGCACTGGAGCCACTCTTACCGACCCCAACGCCGACAGATTCTTCATGTGGGATGATTCAGCCGGCGCCACTGTATTAGCCGGTCTGGGCGGAGCCTTAACTTTCACCGCCTTTCCAACCCTAACCATAGCTTCCCAAGGCATAGACATATCAAATCACACCAATCTTACCGCCGGCACCGATCTCACCTTGACCGGCGATGACCTGACCCTGGATTCAACTTTGACTCAAGCCTTTACATTTTCGACATATCCAAAGGACTTCACGCTCTGGCCGCCCTTACTTCAGTCGGTTCAGCTTCCTTTAACGGGGGAGTCAGAGGTTCGGGGTTAGTTGATTGCGATGGTGATACCCAAACATTGGGTTGGGATATAACAACAGGAAAATTTTCGTGTGGTGATGATGATACCTCTGCTGGTAGCGGTGATGCGGGATTTGGTATTGAAGCTATAAACGCCTTCACTGCTAATGGCAATTGGGTTAAACAGGCGTATGTTAATCAGGTTTATGTGGAAGTATGGGGCGGCGGTGCTGGTGGAAATAATGCTGCGGCGATAAACGGTGGTGGTGGTGGTGGTGGTGGTGGGTATAGTGCGGGAATAACGGCTGTCAACGGAAATGTGTCTATCGTTGTTGGTACCGGTGGCACCGTCGGAGTTGTTGGAAATTTAAGCAGATTTACAGGCGCACTTAATGGTGGGGCTAATATTCAAGGTAATGGCGGGGGATTAGGACTTGCCAATGGTGTTGGTGGTGTGGGGGGGAGTGCAATTGGCGGTACCTTAAATCTAAGCGGAAGCAATGGCGGTTCAGGTTTTGCCGCAGTTGCCGGCGCCGGTGGCGGCGATGGTGGAGGAAGTCCGATGGGTGGTGCGGGTGGCGGCGGGGGTTCGGGGGCTGGCTCAGCTCATAATGGCAATGGAACAATCGGAGCAGCTCCAGGTGGCGCTGGAGGCGGTGGTTCTGCAAACCTTGGAAAAGGTGCCGCCGGAGCAGCCGGTGCAGTTATCGTCTGGGCTCTTTCGGGTACCAATGGTTCCGACTTGGCAGAATATTTCGTGGTTGAAGATGGTGTAGAGCCCGGTGATGTGGTGGCTGTAGGCCCCAATGACACCTCATATGACTCAAAACAAGGTCTCCAGAAAACAGCAGTTCTTAAAAAAGCAACCCCTGAAGACCGTGTAGTTGGGGTTATCTCTACTGATCCATTTCAAATAATGAATAAAGACCTGAACGACCAAAGGCCGTCGGATACCCAACCCGTAGCTTTGTCGGGAACGGCGCTTGTTAAGGTTTCAACTGCAAATGGTGAAATTAAAAAAGGCGATTTGCTTACCGCATCCGATGTTCCGGGTGTCGCAGTAAGGACTGATAAAGCGGGATTAATAATTGGTTCGGCATTGGAAGATTTTGACGTCAGTGTTGCTAGCCAATCTGATGGTTTTCCTGAAGACCAAGGTAAAATCTTAATGTTCATTTCCACAACATATTCTACCGGAGCCAGGACAAAGTCGGTTCTTGGCAAATATGGGGTCAATATGGATGAGATACCAGAAGATATTGATATCGGGCGCCTGGTACTGGCCCAGATGTTAAGTCACAAGCAGGAAATAACAGCCAGCACATCTTTGTCGGAAATATATACTGATAGAATAATAGCCGGATTGGAAATTATTTCACCGCGGGTCTTAACTGATACGCTGGTCGTGAACATCATTGAGCCGGTGGATGATGATGTCGGGTTTAAATTGGCCAATGGCGGCGTATTTAGTATTTTCAATGTTGCTTCAGATTCATTCTCTACTTCATTTGGTCCTTCAAGCTTGGGGCGAGGCACTGGTCCGCCGGTAATTACCTTTGACAGTTTAGGTAATGCGTTTTTCTCAGGGGCGCTTAAAGCCGACTCGCTAACCATAGGGAGTCGAGACCGGCCAAACGGCATTACGTTTTATGATACCGAAACAGGGGAGCCGTATTGCGTAAGAATGACAAGGGGACAACTGGTTCACATACCGGGTGAGTGTTCGGTTATTCCGAGTATCCTCAATAATTCACAGCCAGAACCGACGCCAATTCCTTCAAAAGATTACGAATCTTTGGCAACTCCGGAGTCGAGCATAGAACCGACTTCAGAATCAGAACCATCCGTATCCGAAGAGTCCACGGCGGAGCCAATAATAGAAGAATCGCCACCTCCGGAACCTACGCCATCCGCCGAGGTTGAACCTCAAGTAGAGGTTCAACCTCCAGTGGAAGAGCCAACTCCTGAACCGGATTCAACAAGCTTACCGCAAGCAACGCCAGAGCCGCCTCCGTCAGAAGAATCTCCGCTTTCGGAAACTTCACCGGACACTTAAATTTGAAAAACTCTTATTTTAGTTTAAACTGAAAAGATGCTTTTTGGGTTTAGGTTTTCAAATACCCTTCTTATTATTTTCATTCTTTTTGGAGGAGGATTTTTGGCAAACAAATTTAATATTATTGATATTAATCTTTTTTGTAATCAATCTAGGTTTAAATTTATTAATAAAGAACTGGCTTGCGATAACTCTTTTGTTATAAAAAAACATGCTTATGCTGACTTAAAGAGCAGGATTGAAGAATTCATTGATTCTAAAATAAAAGAGAAAGAAATTACTAATGTGTCCATTTATTTTAGAGACCTTGTGAGCGGTCCGACACTGGGTATTGATGACCATGCCGTTTTTGCCCCGGCCAGCTTACTTAAGGTGCCCCTGCTTATAACCTATTTAAATTTTGCCGAGGACAAACCAGAGTTGCTCGAAAAAAAATTAACATACCATACGACAAAAGAAGTGATTTTTGAGCAATTAATTTCTCCAAAAGAATCAATTCAAGAAAATGAATCTTATTCTGTAAACGATTTGCTTAAGCGTCTGATTAAATATTCTGACAATAAGGCATACATTGTTTTGACTAAATATTTAATTCAGGCCTATCCAAATACAGATGTTTTTACTGAAACGATTCAAGATTTGGGCATTGTCAGTCCAAGAGGAGAGCGTGACGAAGTAATAAGCGTAAAATCATACTCCTCAATATTTATTCAGCTTTACCACGCATCATTTTTTAGGAATAAAGAAACTTCAGAAAAGACATTAGAATTTCTGGCAAATACAGATTTTAATATTGGTATTGTAGCTGGGGTTCCCCCCGAAATTTCGGTAGCGCATAAATTCGGGGAGCGAACCGGGTTTGAGGGTGGCATAAAACAACTCCATGATTGCGGTATCGTATATTACCCTAAAAATCCGTACCTTCTTTGCGTAATGACGCGCGGTCATGACATTGAAAAACTTTCCAATGTCATTGGCGCTATCTCTAAAATGTTTTATGAAGAATTTGATTCCCGCCGATTATAAGAAAATTCTGATTTTTATTATCATTCTGGCTTTTTATGCCTCTTTTTTGCTTATTAAGATAAGTTTGCCGCACATGGATAACGACACCGGTCTGTATATTATGGACGGCAAAACGATTTGGGAAACTCAAAATGTATTTAGAAATAACATCTATTCTTTTACGGTGCCGGACCATCCTGTATACGACCATCACTGGATGAGTAGCGTTGTTTTTTATCTCGTGTCCGAAATCTTCGGCTTTGGGGCATTGACTATTTTAAAAACCGCGATTCTTCTTTCCGCTTTCGCTATTCTTTTTATTGCAGCAATGAAAAAAGCTAACTTTTGGTTGGTGGCGGTTTTTTCTTTGCCGACTATTTTGATCTTGGCGGGCCGCAACAGAATACGGCCGGAAATGTTCAGTTATCTTTTTCTCGCCCTGTTTCTTTATTTGCTGTTTGACCTGGAAAAACATCCGGAAAGAAAAAGGATTTTTTGGCTTATTCCGCTTCAGCTTTTGTGGGTTAATTTTCATCTTTTCTTTTTTCTCGGCATCGTTCTGGTTGCCGGATTTTTGTTTGAGAAAGTTGTTTTATATATGCCCAAAATCCGCCTCCGCCAATTCGGGCGGCTGGCGGATTGGAGAATAAATTTAAAAAATTTGCGAAATGATCCGGTGGTTAAAAAATTACTTTCGGTCCTGTTTATACTGTTCGCTGTAATATTTATCAACCCCAACGGCTTAGAAGGAGCGCTTGCTCCGCTTAAAATTAAATTTCACTATGCCTCATTTTCGGTAAGCGAAAACCAGCCATTTTTTAATTTGAAAGCCAGTATTTTTTCGTGGGATATTTTCAATTCGCCATTTGCGCCCATGGTATTTATTTTTCTTTTTAGTTCCATTTTTGGTTTTCGCTACAAAAACAAACCGATATTCTTTTTATTGGCCGGACTTGCTAGCGCCGTCGCGGGACTTAACCAAATTAGATTAATTACTCTTTTTGCGTTTATATTTTTACCCGCGGTTTCGTCTAATTTTAATGGTGTTTTTCTTGCGATAAAAAATTGGTTAAGGCAAAAAAGGCCAAAATTGGCAGTCGTGTTAGGGTATAGTTTAGTTGTCATTATCTCTGCTGTTTATCCTTATAAGGCTTATGATTTGAATGCGGATGCGGCTTCGCGGGGATATAAGAATGACTGGGGCATTGGATTAGGTCGCCACTCAAATGATGCCGGAGAATTTTTCAAGAATAATAACTTAAAAGGTCCTATTTTTAATGATTATGATATCGGAGGTTATATTATTTATCACTTATTTCCTAAAGAGCGTGTTTTTGTTGACAACAATGGAGCCGATTCTTATCCTGTTTCTTTTTTTGATGATGTTTTCATACCGGCGCTATCAAGTGAAGAAAAATGGATTGAAGCGCGGGATAAATATAACCTGAACGCGATATTTATAAGTTTGCGGGACGGAAGTCCGGTTGTGGGAAGTTTTTTATTGAGGCGCTTGCGCGATCCATTATGGTCATTAGTTTATATTGATTCTTATGCAGTAATTCTTTTGAGAAACATTCCTCAGAACAGTGAAGTTATTAATAAATTTAGTACTCCTGGAAATCTCAACGAGAGAATTAACCACATGCTGACGTCCGATGATGTGTTAGATAGAATTATTGCCGGCCGGTTTATTTATTTAATGGGCAGTGAAAATTTGTCCACTTCTGTCTTGAAAAAAGTAGTGGCCGAATATCCTAAAAACAGCTGGGTTTGGTTGTATATGGGTTCTATTAAAGTGTGGAAGAATGATCCCCAGAGTTTAATTTCGGCGATTATTTTTCTGGAGAACGCGATTGATATGGGCGAGAAAACCCCAGAGAGTTATATGTGGCTTGGTCTAGCTTATTTCAGGACTGGTCAGTTTGAAAAAGCGGAAGACTCGTTTCAAAAATCTTTATATCTTGATCCGGACCGCTATGACACCACAAACTATTTAAACCAGCTTCAGGGCTATCTAAATCCTAAAACGAATCAGTAAAAGCAGAAGTTATCCACAGTCGTCTTGAAAGTTAAAAATTAGTTAAGTAGTATATTGATATGAGTAAACATATAAATAATGAAGTTGTAGTAGAGGAAGAAATGAATAACGAAGGCTTAGGTACAGATTTAGCCGTTCAAACACCACCCAAGCGTAAAAAACATTTGATTCCCATTTTGGTTTTTCTTGCGCTTACGACAAGCGGTTTAGCGTTTTATTTTTACAATGAAGCAGCCGTGCTAAAAGAAGATCCAAACAAGATCGTCAGGGAAGAAACAGCCAAGTTGGTTGCTCAAATTTCCAAACTTATCATATTGCCCGAAGGAGAAACGCCGACTGTTGCCACTGTTTCAGATCCGGAAAAATTAAAAGACCAGCAATTCTTCGTGAAAGCAAAAAAGGGCGACAAGCTTTTGCTGTATGCCAATGCTAAAAAAGCCATCCTCTATGACCCGGATAACAATAAAATTGTAGAAGTAGCCCCTATAAGCATAGGAAATAAGTAAAATTTTAAATTTGTTGATAAAACCGCCGCTTTTGCGGCGGTTTTGTGTTAAAATTAGCAAGTGAGCCATTACAAGGGTTTATTGGTGTTAATAATATTGTTTTTGGTATTTCTAATCCCTGATTTTGTCTCGGCCGAAATTTCTATTGGCGCGAGTTTATCTTCCGATAATTTTAGGATTTTGGACTCACAACATTCGATTTTCGGCGGTACAGCTTCGTCAAGCTCGTCAAGTTTTATTTTGAGAGCAACGGTCGGCGACTTAGCCATCGGCAGTTCTTCAATTACTAACTTTGGTTTGAGAAGTGGGTTTTTGTATTTTCCGAAAGTAACAGCTCCAATATTGCATACTGCTTTAAAGGGGAATGCCGAAGCTTTTCTTTCTTGGACACCGGCTTCGGCATCCCAGGGTTTTTCTGTTGGTGGATATAATGTTTGCACAAAATTAACTTCAGGCGGAACTTATTCGTGCCAAAACGTAGGGAATGTTATTTTCTATCAAAAATCAAGTTTAACTAATAACTCCGATTATACTTTTAAAATTGAAACAAAAGACGGGGTGGGCAATGTTGTCGCTACCTCTAATGAAAAAAGTGTTACTCCCGTCTCAAGTAGCATAGCAGAAGCGGCCAATGCCTCTACTTTTAATGTGGCCACCAGAAATGCTCTTACTTTAACCAACAGCGGCGGTACGACCGCTGTTCTTGATTTTCCTCAGAACTTCTACACACAGACGGTTCAACTCGTCGCAAATTCTTTTCCAAATAGTTATTTTGCTTCCAGCAAACCGGCGCCTTCCCAAAAAAACTTTGTCGGCAAAACATACGACTTTAACATTTTTCATCCAAGTACCGGAGACCAGATAAGCGCCATTTCTATTCCGGCTACCATTACTCTTAGTTATTCCAGTTCGGATGTAAGCGGTATTACAGAAAGCTCCCTTGCGCCTTATCGTTGGGGATCCAGCGACTCCTCATGGCAACTGGTTAGCGGAGCGACAATTAATACAACCAATAAAACAATTACTTTTTCTACTGCTAATTTTAGTTCATTTGCCATTTTTGGAACCACGGCGGCTACACCGACGCCCACACCGGCTTCGAGTGGCGGAGGCGGAGGTGGCGGCGGCGGGTCTATACTTGCAACAGCGGCTGTGGAGTTTGGGGGTTTTGCTTACCCGTCGGCAGTTATTAATTTTTTGAAAGACGGATCTAATGCCGGTGCGACTACGGCTGACAGTAGCGGCAAATTCAGCTTTATTTTATCGGGGTTATCAGCGGGTGGTTATAACTTTGGATTTTGGGCGCAAGACAAAACCGGCCGGCGTTCGGTAACCTTTACTAAGCGGGAAATTTTGACAAGCGGTTCTATCGCAAAAGTGTCCAATATTGTTTTGCCGCCGACAATCAGTTTAAATAAAACCTCCGTTAACCTAGGAGAGCAATTGACCGTTAGCGGGTCTTCCGTGCCCGATTCCCAAGTCAGAGTGAGCGTCGTATCAGAACCAAAAGATTATATTACCAAATCGTTGTTGAACGGAGATTATTCACAGGTTTTTTCTACTATCGGTCTGGAGAAGGGTATTCATACTGTTAAAACCAAAACCGAAGTTTTAAAAACCGGTGATGAATCCATTTTTTCCCAGCTGGTGACTTTTGGAATCGGCGTTGCGGTTCCGCAAAAAGAATGTTCCCGCGACGCCGATATTAATAGTGACGGAAAAATTAATCTAATAGACTTTTCTATTATGGCTTACTGGTGGAAAAGAACAGTTCCCGAAGGTTCTAATGTTGACTTGAACTGTGACGGACTTTTGAACTTAGCCGACTTTAGCATATTAGCATTCCATTGGTCCGGATAGAGTCAGATAGATTACTTCTGAACAAAAATGTTTAAAAAATATTTAATTTTTTTACTACTTTCTACTTTCTACTTACTATTCTCTAATTTTGCCTCGGCGGCCAAATTATATTTTTCTATCCCGGGCGAAATTGAGGCCGGTCAGATTTTTTCAGTTAAGGTTCTGATAAATCCGGAAGAATTTATAAATGCCATAGAAAGTAAAATCAAATTTGACCCAAACCTGCTTGAATATAAAGATTTTTCTGATGCCAATTCGCTGATAAATTTATGGGTTGATAGGCCAGCCTTAATCGGAAAAGATACAATTAAATTTTCAGGTATTATACCCGGAGGAGAGGGACCAACCACTGATAAGGAAGATAAAATTATTGATTTATCATTTTTGGCCAAGAAAACAGGAGAAGCTCGGATATTTTTCGAAGATTTTAAGGTTTATTTGCACCAAGATGGAGGCCAGGAGGCGCCGGTTACCACGGGGATAGCGGCTGTTAATATTCTTGAAGCTGGCGACCAAGAGATAATCAAAACACGAATTGTGGATTTTTATGCGCCCGAAAAGTTTGAGATACTCATAACCAAAAACGAGAATTTATTTGATGGCGCCAGAGTTGCCGTTTTTTCAGCCCAAGACAAGGGAAGTGGCATTAGCCACTATGAAGTTAAGGAAAAAACTCTTGGTTTGTTTGGTCAGTGGCGTGAAGCAGACAGTCCTTATGTTTTGCGGCATTTGTATCCGTTTAGTATAATAGAGATAAAAGCCGTGGATAAAGTAGGGCTTGCAAGAATTGAGAAATTCGTCCCCCACGGATTTGCATATTTGGCAATTGGCACGCCGACTTTTTTGGTTATTTTATTTTTTTCATTTTTAACACGGTTAATACGAAGAGCAAAAAAATTAATAAAAAATAACAAAAGATTCAGATAGTAGGCTATCAATTTTAACTTTGGAGGGGTTAAAAATAAAATTTAAAAAGCAGTGGGCAATTCCAGCAATTTCTTTGCTTTTGTTTCTGTTTCCCTTTTCTTTAGCGCGAGCCGCGACGCTTTTTATATCTCCAGGTTCGGGAACTTATAATAATGGGAGCAACTTTAGTGTTTCTATCAGGATTAATAGCGCCGGTGTTTCAATTAACGCCGCTGTAGGCATACTAAAATTTAATCCTGCTGAACTCGCGGTTACGTCTCTTACGAGGACTGGTTCTATTTTCAGTCTCTGGGTGCAAGAACCCGATTTTTCCAATGCGCTGGGAACGATAAATTTCGGCGGCATTGTTTTTAATCCTGGATATACGGGAACATCAGGCAATATTCTTACTATAAACTTCAAGGCAAAGGCGGTGGCAACTACTCAAGTTTCTTTTTCATCCGGCGCGGTTTTAGCCAATGATGGGCAGGGTACGAATGTTTTATCATCGTTAGCGGGCGGAGCTTATGTTTTAAGGGCAATATCGGTATTACCAAAGGTAACACCGGTATCGCCGCAGGCATCGTCTCAAGCAACGCCCAAAATAGTCACAACTCCCGCTCCTGTTTCAGCGGAGCAGTTGATTATTACATCGTCTACCCATCCAGACCAGTTAAAGTGGTATTCAAATAATAACCCAATTTTCAAATGGGATTTGCCGGTAGATACCGGCGAGGTCATTTTGGTTTTGAGCCGAAGAAACAATTCCCCGCCGATAATAAGCTATGATCCTCCGATTTCAGAAAAAGTTCTGGATGATGTAGGAGAGGGCGAATTTTATTTTAACGCCCGTGCGAAAACACCAGCGGGATTAGGTCCCGTAACTTCGTTTAAGTTTAACGTTGATACCCAAAAACCCGCAGATTTTAAAATAACCAGATTGGATGTGGCGGACTTAACCAACCCGCAACCCAGACTCGCTTTTGATACTTCAGACGGTACATCTGGTATTGATAGATATGAAATGAAAATCGGTGAGAGTGACTGGTTAAAAATAGAACCGGGGTTGGCCGGATTATATAAAATGCCTTTGCAATTGCCAGGGGTGCGCAAGATTATCATAAGAGCTTTTGATAAAGCAGGGAATTATTCAGAATCTGACTATCAAATGGAGATTCAATCAATAGAGCCGGTGATTTTAAATCAAATAGAAAAGCCGCAAGTTAAAATAGGCGAAACCATTACTATAAATGGAAAAGCCAAGCCCAACCAAAAAGTTCGGGTTGCCATCAGGGTCAACCCGGAATACATACTGGAAACGCACGCCGATGCCAATGGATATTGGCAGGTTGAGTTTAAGCCGGAACGAGGAGGTCGCCACGAGGTGACGGCGCAGGCGGTTGATGACAGGAGTGCCATTTCTATTGATTCTAACCGAGTATCATTTAGGGTAAAATCCGGGTCTTTTACCGAACTAATTTTTGACTTTTTGACAAAGATATTCGGCGGCTTCATTAACTTTATTAAAAATGAATGGCTTTTGGTTTCCTCTATTTTGATTATTGCGCTCATTTTTGTCGCGACAAAAAAGGAGATTCTAGCTACTGGGCATGAAGTTAAGAGTTATTTAATTAAAAAATATCGTAAAAAAAAGAAATTAAATAAAAAAAGCAAAACCGACTGGATACACAAAAAAGAGATGATTGAAATATTGCTAAGCATTCTGGTGTTTGTAATCATTATGCTATTTTCTAACTGGCTCTTGGGCTTGTGGTATTCTTATTCAACTGATAAACAAATTATTCAACTAAAGACTGTTTTTTCCGAGGAACTCAAATACATTTCTGACCAAAGAGAGGAGATTGTCTCTTCAGGAGTTCTTAACGATGCCCTGAAGGCAGGCGATACGCTGGAGCTTCTCTCCATCGTGCAAGCTGAAGCAAAAGAAAGGGAACTTAGTTTTATTGCCGTAACTGACAAGGACGGATTTGTGCTTGTTCGTTCACATTTGCCGGATCAACGCGGAGATAATGTTTTTCAAACCACTATCCAAGGAAGGCGGGTGGCTAAAGGTGAAACGGTTACTGAAATCGTCCGTGGGGTCAAAAATCCCCTGGCCGCAATAAGCAACTCCCTTATTTTAGAAGATGACAAAGTTATCGGCGCTATTGTTCTGGGAAACTTATTTAACAATTCTTATGCCGTACGGTTTCAGGACAAGTATTTGAAGAATGGTTCGCATGTTATTTTTTATACTCCAGAGGAGGGTTTAATCAGCACAAGCTTAAAGGATAAGGATACTATTTTTATACTGAATAGCTTTTTCTCGGTTGGTTCCGACCTAATTGCCAAACAAGTTCCTAAATTTGCCAAAGAACTTAAAATAAGCGAGGAATATTACATTGTCAGCAATATCGTATTTCCGGGAATTGAGGGAAGCCCCGGCGGAACGATTATTCTTTTTCCGACCAGCCACAATTTCTATAGCATTGTTTTGGCCGGTTTTATGGCGCTTGCTTTTCTTGCGATTTTCATATATTTATCTTTTTTCCTGAGTGTTTTCCATCATAGGCATCGGATTCCAACTATTTTAATTATAACCCTGACTTTATTTTCCGTGATGTATTTTATCAGTTACAACAAACTGGACCGCATTTCTATAAAATTAGAAAGAGCGCCGTATTCTATCTATAATTCTACGATTAAATTTGAACCTGAAGCGGATATCATTAACCAATTTGTTGAAAAAAACATTGCCATAAAGGTGCTTACCGGTGGAGAAATTATCAATGTCGTGAGCGCGGTAATAAAATATGACCCGAGCGTGTTTGAAATAGTTGATATTTTGACGGCCAATTCCTTGTGCGATCCCGGACTTTTTTTGGAAAAAGATATTGATAATGCGGCGGGAACGGTAACAATTGTTTGCGGCGTTCCTAATCCCGGATTTTCCGAACCGTCCGGTACGGTAGCCGAGCTTGTAGTGCAGCCGTTAACTGTGGGCGGGGCTTCGCTTAAATTCGCCGAAGGGACGCAAGTTCTTGCCAATGACGGCTTGGGGACCGATGTGCTTAGGGCGGCAAGTGACGCTTTTTACAGTATTACCCGACAAGGATTAACCAACGCGAGCATTAATGAAATAATACCCATATTTTCACCAAGCCATCCCAACAGCAATCGCTGGTATCATAAAAAAGATATTCAGCTGGCTTGGCCGTTGCTTGAAGGCGGCGTTTATCACTATGCGTTGAATCAAACCCCGGACTTTATACCGGGCAAAGCCGTTTCAACTTCGGACAATTTTCTTAACATCTCCATTGATGAAGACAGCATATACTATTTTCGTCTCCAGGCAGAAGACACCGATGGCCGTCTCGGGCCGGTTTCCCAATTCAAAATTATGATTGATTCAACGCCGCCGGCACCGCCAGTAATAAAGGCGAGTTCTTTGTCGGTGAAAATCGGCGAGACTGTGAGATTTAAATTCAGTGTGGGTTTCGAGGAAATTGTTCAGCCGGTTGTTTATTTTAAGATTGATGATGGAATATTTTTTCCTGTTGCTTTGGAGTTGCTTGTCCCGTTTTTTGAGTCGGGAAAGCATAAAATAACTGCCAGAGTTTTTGATCTGGCCGGTAATTTCAGCGATTCCAGTTTGGAAATACAAGTTACGGGGGGGGGGGGGTTAAAAGACAAAGCGTTAGATATTTTTGGAAATTTCTGGAATTTTTATAAATAAGTCATAGGGGCAACTGTCAATTTTTGCCGAGACACCTCGGCTTTTGTTTTTCATCAAAGATTACAAACCCCAAGCCGATACCAATCGGCAGTTTTTATCGGTCGTAAATTTCTAAGACAAAGTGCTAGTCCGACGGGTTTTCCGGTGAAGGCGCGTGGGTTTTGTGCCTGTTCGCGTAGCGGCCAGCAAAACGCGCGCGCGGAGCCGGTAGATAAATCCTATTGCTAATTAAGTTTGTAATTTTTGTGGGTGGCGAGTGCTGTGTTGCATATCCCCAATTTTTTTGTTATTATTTTCAGCATGCCTGAAGTAAACAATACAATCAGTTTTTTGCCGGCCTATGAGGATATGGTAAGGGCGGGGATGCATTTTGGGCGCAAGAAGACGATTTTCCACCCAAACATGAAACCGTACATCTATACCCTGAAAGATAATATCTATATATTAGATTTGATCAAAACAACAGATTCGCTCGTTAAGGCGGTGGATTTTTTAAAGAAAGCCATGGCAGAAAGCAAGATGATTTTATTTGTTGGTTTGACCAAACAATCTGCCGACTCGATTAAAACAACAGCCGAGACATTGGGTATGCCGTATGTAATCAACCGCTGGCTTGGGGGCACTTTGACAAATTTCAAAACAATTACCGGTAGGATTAAATATTTGGAAGAACTTGAAAAAAAACAAGCCGAAGGCGGTTTTGACAAGTTTACTAAAAAAGAAAAGGTGTTAAAAGAAAAAGAAATCGCAGGCCTGAAGTTGAAATTCGGCGGTATCCGCAAACTGTCACGTATTCCCGACATAATTTTTATTACCTCGCTTAAGGAGAGCCAATTGCCAGTTCATGAAGCCAAAAGAGCAGGTGTTAAAGTCGTTGGCATAGTTAATACCGATAGTGACCCCAAACTGATCGATTATCCTATCGGGGCCAACGACAATTCCAAGAAATCAGTAGAACTCATATTGGAAGCAATATGCAAGGGCGTCACTAATCCTTAATTAACCCAATTATGTATGTCCCATGTAGAACTATTAAAAGAACTTCGTGATTCAACAGGCCTGTCTTTTAACGAGATAAAAAAAGCTCTGGATGAATCCGGCGGGGATAAGGCGCGAGCTTTGGAGGTATTAAAGGCACATGGCGTTAAGGTGGCTGAAAAAAAGGCATTGCGTACTACCGGACAAGGATTAGTTGAGGCCTATATTCATTCCAACAAAAAAGTGGGTGTATTGTTGGAACTTTTGTGCGAAACGGATTTTGTGGCGCGAAATCCCATGTTCAGTGAACTGGCCCACGAGGTGGCGATGCAGGTTGCGGCAATGGATCCGCAAGACGGCCCCGAGCTTTTAAGCCAGCCATATATTCGCGATCAAGATGTTACCGTTGAAGAATTGATAACTCAATATATAGCTAAACTCGGGGAGAACATAAAGATAGGTAAGTTTTGCCGACTGCAACTCTAAACATGTTTTTTTTCATTCCATTTGGTATTTTTATTTTCTCTATAGTCTCTATCGGCTGGATTATAAGCCGAAAGTTCGTTTATCTTAAAAAACTTACCCCCGAAGTGGTTGAGAGTGTTGTGCCGGAACAGTCTGGTTTTTGGGCTGAATTTTTTCCGGTGCCCACTGCCTATATTCAGAAAGTAGATTTAAGGCAATATCGTCTTAATTTTCTTGCTGAATTTGAAAAATTTTTGAGGAAATTAAGACTATTTTCGCTAAAACTTGACGCGGTCACCAATCGGTTAATCAATAGGGTTCGCAAATCAGTGATGCATCACGAGAGCGTGATAAGTAGCGAAGCGGCCGCCCAGGCCGAACAAGAAGTCAGGATTAGTAGCGACAGTGGCAGGGGAGTAGATTTAGAAGAGCAAGAACATAAGTTGATTCTTGAAATAGCAACAAATCCAAAGGACGCTGGGCTTTATAAAAAATTAGGCAATATATATATGAAAATGGAGGAGTGGCACGATGCAGTTGAGTCTTTTAAAAAAGCCGCAGAACTTGATCCGGAGGACGAAACAACTCGGAACAAACTCACACGACTCTTAAAAAAATTGGAAAAGTTGCCGATCTAGCTCAACGGCAGAGCAACGCTTTTGTAAAGCGTAGGTTCCGAGTTCGAATCTCGGGGTCGGCTCCATCGGTTGGCCAAAATAGGGGGTGTACTCAAGCAGTCAACGAGGGCAGACTGTAAATCTGCTGGCCTTGTGCCTACGTAGGTGCAAATCCTACCGCCCCCACAGATAGAGTCCAGAAACATAACTACCTACGGCGATTATGTTTCTGGACTTGCTGCGAAGCAGCAGATTTGCATCAAGTTCGCTTTTAGCGAATACGGTGCATGGGAATTTTTATAACGCTTTGCCGTGCTATTCGCACAAGGCAAAGCTAAAATTCCCGTTGAAAACCAAGCAGTTGGTTTTCAACGCTACCGCCCCCACAGAATAAAAATAAAGTTAAAAAATGTTGATAAAAAAGGCCGTTGGCCTCACACCTACTTAGCTTTATGTATTATTTTTATGTTTTGAAAAGTAAAAAAGATGGCCAATTATACTTTGGCTATACCCACGATCTTACGTTAAGATTCCAACAACACAATTTTGGTTTGGTTAAAGCCACAAAGTTGAATATTCCTTGGTGGCTGATATACTATGAAAGTTATTATTCGCAAGGAGATGCCAAGCATAGAGAATATAGTATAAAATTGAGAGGAAACGCATACCTGCAACTTAAAAGGCGAATTAAGAATTGTGTTGTTGAAGCTAAGTAGGTGTGAGGCCGTTGTAGCTCAGTGGAAGAGCAACTCCATGGTATTATGCCAGCGTAGCTTAGTGGTAAAGCACTCCCATGGTAAGGGAAAGAGCGTCGGTCCGATTCCGACCGCTGGCTCCAAAGTTAATAATAAACAATATGTCCCAAGATAAC
This sequence comes from Candidatus Yanofskybacteria bacterium, assembly GCA_016181175.1. Classification (NCBI taxonomy): domain Bacteria; phylum Candidatus Yanofskyibacteriota; species Candidatus Yanofskyibacteriota bacterium. The sequence goes on along the minus strand of JACOZV010000004.1, from coordinate 8,074 downwards.
CTAATAAAATTAAAGTGCAGCATCTGCAAGCAAGTCAATTATTTTTCTACGAAAAATAAGAAACTGGTTACGCGGACAATCGAAATGAAGAAATTCTGCAAGTTTTGCAGAAAGCACGTGATGCACAAAGAAACAAAAAAATAGTGCCTTAAGCACTATTTTGGGGGCGTCGTTCAATGGCAGGACTACGGTCTCCAAAACCGTCAATTCCCGTTCGAGTCGGGACGCCCCCGCCTTCGCCCACCTAAGCGGGCTACGGCGGGTAAAACCCGCTTCTAGACCGCGAAGGAAGGACCCAACCAAAAACCCCGTTATCGGGGTTTTTGGTTGGGGATTGCTAGAGCTAGTTTTTTAATTTAATATTAGCCGACAATGTTGTTTTAAAATTTGAGAGGTACAAAATGCCGAAACTTTTTATTTTTGATTTGGACGATACTCTGATGTGGAATGAATATACCTATAGTTTGGCGACCATTGAATTTCTGCAATATATTTTGGAAATTTTTCAACATAGAGCGCCTTTTGCCGGCGATATTGCGCAAATGATCGCGGAAACCAGCCATCGTTTATTAAAAGAAAAAAATCCAACCACTGGTTTGCCGTATGGGTTTTCCATTAACAGATTTCCGGACACATTGGTTCAAAGTTATAGGACACTTTGTGAAAATGGCTGGGGCGAGTACCAAGACCGTCATGCTAATCATATACACAATATAGGCATGCGATCTTTTGATGAGGAACTATATCTAAAACAAGGCATGGTGCCTGGCGCCATTGAAGTTATTAATTTTTTGCAAGACAAAGGCGATATCCTGGTTTTGCTAACTAAGGGCGATCCACGTGTACAGGAAAGGAAAATCAAAGCGCTTGATCTTGGCCATTGGTTCAAAGAAATTAAAGTTGTTGACGGTAAAACAAAGGAAATGTTTAAGCAATTTACGAATGGCCATTCCGCGGAGACCGTATATAGCGTCGGTAATTCATTCTCTTCAGACATACGTCCGGCGCTGGATGCTGGATGTTCTGCTATTTTTATTCCATGTTTTACATGGCGAGCCGAAAGCATTGATGTGGATCAACTAACCGAATCAGAGAAAAAACGTTTGTTTGAGATTAAAAATATTTCAGAGATTGTAGAAATTTATAATAATTTAAGGGGGTGAATAATGCCAGTAGTTAATCTAGAACAGGTAAAAAAAGTTTCAAAGCTACTCAAAAACTTGCCGGATAATGGAAATGGCCTGAACTTCTATAGTTTCCAAAAAGATGGCGAAGAAATTATTGCTTCTGATATGTACCCGCCGCTTAATCATCCGCAGGCAATAAATTTTTTCTTTTTTGTCTGTGTGCATCAATTCGGATTTTGGTATGGAGATGAATGTGGTTATCTTGAACCTCTTTTCGGGACGATAAACGGCAAAAATGCTAAGGGTTCAGATTTGTTATGGAAAGCGTCAATGCGTGCGATTGAGCAAGATCCTGAATGTTTTGAACCGAAAAAACTGGCTGTTATTAGCCCGCAGGATTTGGCCCGCAAAATTTTGGCTGACGACAACGGACCTATTTTGTTTCCAGATTTTGAGACTAGATTCCAATTAACCCGAGCTTATGGGCGTTGGTTTCAAAAAAGAAGCTCTAAAAATCCGCTGGGATTAGTTCAGTTCAGTAATTGCAGCAAAAACTCATTGGGTAAATTTCTTGAAATAATGCGGGAAGTGCCTGGTTACAATGAAGATAACCTTCAAAAGAAAAACCTACTTCTTGCTATGACTTTGGCAAATCGGCCCGAAAAATGGTTAGAAGTTAAAGATACACATAATTGGCGGCCGATTGTTGATTATCACCTCATGAGATTGGCTTTGCGGCAAGGATTGGTTGAGCTTGACGGTCACGAAAGAAAACAAAATGAAGCTAGAAAGTGGACCAATTGGACAACCGAGGGATCCATTCGGCAATTAGTTTACGAGGCCATGGAATTGATTATAAAAGAATCAGGCAAACCAATGTCTTTTGTGGATGAAAATTATTGGAATGGCCGACGTTATTGTCCAGAGATGGAAGTTCCAGAATGCCGGAAATGTTTGTTTGACCCTGCTTGCAAGAAGCGGATTAAACTTTTCCAGCCGATACAAAGAACCACCTCGTATTAAAAAAATTTGAAATAGCCCCCGTTAGTGGGGCTTTTAAATTTTAAATTTTTATATTTTTCTACAGGGTCTTGCCGAAATCTTAACGTTTGCTAGTATAATTTAATCGGTACATTAAAAATTTATATGGAGTGTAAATGACCACGAAAGCTGTTGTACAAAAGGGTGCAAAGATAGGCTTGATATCAAGAATCGATTACGGTTCCAAGGGGTTTAGGCAGTCATTGCTGGACATGGCGTTTAACATTTTTAGAAAAGAAGGAACGCATTTTAATATCCTTGGCGCGGGTCTGATTTCCCAGAAAGATATTACCCAAGAGATGAAAGCATACGTAAAGCAGGAACTTAATGGACATAAAAAAACCGGTGCAGAACGTTTTGCCGCAAAACAAGACTTAGAAGATAAGTTCTTAATTAAAATTGCCCAGCAACTGGCTAAGATAATTCCTATTACTACCGTGCCAGACCCCGAAAATATTAACAAAGAAAAGAAAATTGACCTGTTCATAATTACGAGTCCTGCATTTGATGGAGTATTGGGTGAAAGAGTTGCCCAGTTTTTGTCTGAAATACGAGACGACATACGAGTTTGGAATGCCGGTGGAGATCGTTTTCCGGTTAAGTTTGTTAATAAGTTGGTTTGGGCTTTGACTCCGCAAAAAGCGGTATGGATGCGTGGCGATTACTACAGCACGGCTGTCGAGAGAGTAATCAAGGACAAAAGAAAACAAACCTCACAAAGCTCCCCGGATCTTTTTATCGTTTTCGGATTTGGGTCTAGCATTCATAAGCCCAAAGGAGAACTTGAATATCAGTATTTATCAGTGCCGGTTTGTCACAGGCTGGAAGAAACAAGGGTTTCAGAAAATCAAATAGGTGTCGGAGTCCTTGAGTTTCCACCGGATGCGAGCGAGCATCTTTACAGAGTATATAATTTTAAAGATTTGGTCAGTAAAGAGCTAAGTTTTGTTGTTGCCCCTGAACATGCCACTACTATTGAGAAAAAAATAATTGATGTTATTAAATCTCGCGGTTGGGCTACGCGCGGTATTTTGCAGAATGATCTTAGATTGCCACTGGAAGATATCAATGAAGCTCTGAAGAGCTTAACTAAAAAGAAAACATTTCGCAGAAAAGGTGAAAACTGGCCCGGTATTTATTATCAAGAAGCCGGTAAAAAACATTATTTTGATTTAACATATATTCAAGAAAAATTAAAATATGCCGTTCCTGTCGGCCCCTGGCAAGAAGACAGGATTGTGAATTTTGCTTGTATGCATGCTGGTTCGGTTGAAACCGATTACCACTTTTTTGTAAATAGGGTTCCGGAAATTATTCTTAGCTCCGGAGCGACCACTCTAATTGATGCCGGGGACACAAAAGAAGGAACGCGGCACAATTTAATGTCCAAGGGCGAAATTATTGCCGGAATGAACAATACACAACAAGAAAAATTCGCAGCTCATATGGTAGGTATGGTCATAGCAAAAGTATTTAAAGAAAGATTTTCCGTGGCAGTTAAGGACCAAGAAAAAATAAGCGACGCATTAATTGCAGACTTGGTTAATCGTTGCCTGATTCGTTTTGTCTATATTCTTGGTAATCACGACACGTGGGAAGCTGAAGACGGTCATGACCCACTTGAACTTTTCCACATTACACTGGCTAAATTTCTGACCAAAGAAATTTATAACTATCTTTTGTCTCAAAAGTTGCCGCCATGCACAAGTTTAGATGTATTGGTTGAGAATAAGATTGAGAGAAAAGAGTATTTTAGTTTGCCGTCTGGACTGAAAGTTTCAATCCAGCATCCATATATGGCAAGAGCTAAGACAACCTCTTTGAGGCCGCAGGAGATGTTAGTTTTTGCCAAATCCAGCAGTTGTCAGATTGTTATTGGGGCCAACTTCCATGTTAGCGAGATGGTGTGTGAGTGGGACATGGATTTAGGACAAAGAGTGTGCCAACAAATCGGCACTATAAAACACGGTTCTCATTTTGAGAGACATAAAATGAAACAGGTAGATCAGGGAATCGGATTTTTGAGAATAATTTCGAAAGATGGCAAGGTTTTTATGACAGAGAGCGCATTTTATGGTGGCGCGAAATCTCAGCCGGTAGATAATCTAGATCTCGTGAACTCTTTTATTCAAAGTTTGGGTATTGTGCCAATCGTAAACTTAAAGAAATAAAATAACCGAGCATAGCTCGGTTTTATATTTGGTAAATTTGATTAACTTTTTGATCGCGGGTCGTTGGTATAGTTAATGCCAAGATGTTGTGGGATAAATGGCATGGGATAAGCATCGCCGATTGTAGTTCGATAGATTATTTTTTTATTTTCACTGTAGCCCAGCAGTTTAACGCCAGGATTGTATTGGCCATTTCTATCAAAACAATTTTCGGCAATGATCTGGAGGCAGTGACCACAAGCGGGACAGAAATCGGCAGGGGATAGATTGGCTGGTAATTTTTTCAAATCGTTCAGTAGTAACGGCCAGGGTACTTCTTTTCCTTCTGGCGCTCCTACGACCGCCATGCCCATGATGCTGTGAGGACCCAAGGCAGCGACCATGCCATCCACGGCATTTTGTTCTGCATGACTGGTTTGTGTCCAGCTAACTCTTTCAACATTGCATCCATCAAAAAACTTTCCTTCAAGAGTCATAAGAGAACAGCCAACCCAATAATGAGAGTATGGGGCTTGGGCATGAAGCCTTACTCTGCGGGCGCGACTTATTAGCATTTGTTCGCCGGCAGTTAGTTCTCCAAAATCCAATAATTCTATTTTGATTTCGGCGCTGATTATTTTCATCTCATCCTCTTTTTAAATGTTCTAATGTTTTTTTGTTAGTTTAATATAGACTCACTTAAAAATCAAATGCCGCATTTAGCGGCATTTGATTTTAGTAAGTAAAAATTTTTATAAAACTTCTATTTTTAGTTTACGTGGTTCATCGGGACGAAGTTTGGCAACTGCCGTGCGAGGAGACTTATTGTCTTCTATGCCTTTCATCAAAAACTCAACGTCCTCAATCTTGTAAACGCGGTAGTTATTTACGGGATTGCGATGAGCGACAAGAGCTCCTTTTTTGTCCCAGTTGCGAACCGTCAAGGGGGTAACACCAAAAATTTTAGCGACCTCATTTACCGTCAAATATTTTTTTGGCATAAGTCTCAATGACCAGCGACTAGTGACTAGCGACTTGGATTTTGAGTCGGTAATCAATGATTGCCAGCAATTTTTTTTAGGACTTTTTATAAAACTTTTAGTAGTAAGGTTTAGATGACTTTAGAAACTTAATTATAGCTTTTACTTAAAGTAGCGGTCAATGTGGATAACTTTAATATAAATTTTAAATTTTAAACTTTAAATTTTAAGTAATTAAGAATTATAGAGCCATTTGGGCAATTCTTAATTGCATAGTTATCAACAAAATAATAAAGCAGGGCTTTATAATTTATATGTCAGCTATCTATCCGATAACATATCGGATAGTGAAAAAACTTTTGATATGTTCAAACGGTAAAATAAACAAGAAAATAGCCGGGCCCCGATGTAATCGGGGCCCGGCGGAACGTGTCCTTCACCCAAAGAAAACTTTGGGCTTCAGACTTTTTAATTATATCATTTTTCAACTCAATTTTCTATGACAGAAAATCAGTTCACAACCAAACCGCCAAAACAATTCGTTACACTTGCGGAAGCGGCCAAGGGCTCACCTTATTCGCAGGAGTATTTGAGTTTGCTTGCACGTAGAGGAAAACTTTTTTCACAAAAAGTTGGGCGCAACTGGTATACGACCAGAGAAGCTGTGCGCGAGTATTTAAACAAGCAAGGATTAACGGTGATTATTTCAAAGGATCAAATTGGCGCCTCCCATCAAGGAAAAATTTCACGTCCGATAATTATCGGTGCCGAAGCGCTTTTTCATACAAAAAAAGACGAAGAGCTAGAACTCGGTGAACAGCATGAAACCAAAAGCAAAATACTTGAAGAATTTGAGAAACTAAACGTTGTTGTGAAAACTCCGGCACCGGAACAAACACAGAAAAAGATTTTTCAAGTATCCACACCAGCGCGTATCAGCCCGATGCAACTTGGTGTGACCGCGGAAACACCCCCGCATCTTCGCCCCGAATCACAACCCATAGTGCCAGCGCTTTCTCTAGAAATTGAAAAGTCACTTAACAGAATATCCCAAAATTTGAATGTGATTTCGCAATTGCAAAAAGCTCAACTGGAAAAACCTTTGTTACCGCAGGTAGTCCGTGGACTGTCTCAAGAACAGAATGAGTTTTATGAAATTGAGTCGCAGTCGTTGTTACATAAAATGCACCGGCTTAATCACTTGGGTAGCGCAACTTTTAGCAGTTCTAAGAAAGCAATAAGCATTACGATTGCCGCGCTTGTTTTACTTTTCCTGATTGGCGGGGGTTTTAGCTTTGGGAATGTTGACGTAGTGGCTTTGCGCGTCAAAGATTTTTTTAAAAACGCCGATACCATTCAGGGACATTTTGCCGGTACTCATGCTAATGAGGTTTTACTTTTGGATAAAGAGGGAAAAGTTTCAATCTACGGCCATATTGAAACACAGGGACAACTGCGCTCATTCGTGCCGGACGGGGTGGCGCCAATCATTGTTGATTCAACTACACTCGTCGAGAATCTAAACGCCGAGTATCTTGATGGTCTAGCTTCCAAAGATTTCACCCTCGCCTTTGTTACAAAAAACGGAAACATTACTTACGACAACGTTTTTCTTGAAGGAAATGTAGAAGTTGGCAAAACTCTTACCGTGAAGGGTGCGACCAAACTTTTGGACTCACTTTCCGTTTATGGCAAATTGGGCGTTTTTTCAGAAGCGGTTTTTAGCAAAGACGTCCAACTAACCGGCGGTAACTTAAAAATTGATAAAGGTAATCTTCAACTTGCTTCCGGTACGATTGAAATTAACAACAGGACAATGGTGCGCAATCTTAACGCAGAATTGTTGCAGGGTTTTCGTCCGTCAGATTTTACGCTTGATTTTGCGGTTGAAAACGGCAACGAGACGAATAACATCGCTTTTTTCAACGGCGGTCTTTACGGCGGCGATGGCGCTTTTTCATCGCTTGGTGTGGCTGGCGATGTTTCCATTGGTAATGAAAACGAAAAAGATAATTTTGTAGCCATATTTTCAAAAAAGTTTTCCCTGGATAGGTCAGGTAATTTAACGGCAAGCGGTACAATTGCAGGTAGCAGATTGTCGGCCGGAAGAGTGGTTTCAGACCTGATTCCTTCCGGTTCTTTTGATCTTGGTTCAAGCGCCAGGCCATGGGATGAGCTGGTTGTAACCAGCGCAAGCTTCGGCAACACGATATTTACCGGAAATATTGATTTGGCCGGTACCACAAGTTCTTCCTTTGTTATTAACACAGACAATACCAGTTCCGATTCCGAAAATTCGTATCTTGCTTTTGAGCGAGGTCTTGTCACGCCAAATGCTAGATTATTTTGGAATGCGGCCAGCAACCAGTTTGAGTTTAATGAACCCCTCAAAATTGCCAGTAGCAATTTTGAGGTAGTGGGTTTTGCCTCTGTTTCCAGCGACTTGTATGTATTGGGAAATGTCGGCATCGGTAATATCTCTCCTGACGCTAAACTTGATGTAACAGGCAACATCTTGGCTTCCGCATCTGGCAATGTTGACTTGACTTTACTCTCCGTTACCGAAGATGATGCCAAATTCACATTGAGGACAACAGCAGTTGCCAATAACACGGCACGCTTGGACATACTCGGTTCCGCTTCCCAGGTGTTTATGTCTATCGCCTCATCGGGCAACGTGGGAATAGGGACGACGGCGCCTACCGCAAAATTACACGTGGTTGGAAGTACGATTGATACAACCCCGAATGTAGAGGGAGTACAAATAGGTGAAGAT